>CAJPPE010000203.1 GCA_905372345.1 uncultured Treponema sp.
TTCCGGGAATGAAAACCGCTTCTTCTTGCTTTTTGATGGACACAAAAAATCCCAACCTCGGAGCAAACGGAGTCTTCATCTTTTCGGACTGTGCCGTAATTCCGACTCCCAGTTCGGAACAATTGGCCGACATTGCCTGCTCTGCAGCTATGAGCTGCCGAACCTTTGCCGGTACAGAGCCCATTGTTGCAATGCTCTCCTTTTCTACCAAGGGCTCGGGCGGAGACAAGGATGAAAATATTTTACGCGTCCGCGAAGCCGTAAAAATCTTACAGGAAAGAAAACCAGGCTTTGTCTTTGACGGAGAAATCCAGTTGGATTGTGCTATAGTTCCTTCTGTTATGAAAAAAAAGGCTGCCGACTCCCCCGTAAAAGGACAGGCCAATACCCTTATCTTCCCCGACCTTGGGGCCGGAAACATAGGATATAAACTGGTACAGAGAATTGCCGGAGCAGAAGCTCTAGGCCCCTTCCTCCAAGGCTTTGCAAAACCCATATCCGACCTTTCCAGAGGCTGCTCGGTAGACGACATAATTACCACCTCGGCTGTAACCTTGGTTCAAGCCGGAAGAAAATAACCCTATGGCTAAGTCTGTAAATGCGCTTATAAATGAAGCTATTGAAGCCGGAAAAAAACGCGACTATAAGACTTCAATTTTAATTTTAGAAAACTTAGCCGCAGAGGGCTTAGCCGAAGTATCTTCTCCCTTTTACGGCGAAAAAAAGGGAAATCCTGAAATATATTTATACCTTTCAAGGGCTTGGGCTGCCGTAAACAATTACGGCAGAGCCATAGCATACGGTAAGGCATATATAAAAAGATGCTCATCAGACTCGTCCGCAAATAGTACGGAACTTCCTATGGGCTTCTTTTTTTTGGGCCGCTCATATTTGGCGGCAGGGCAATATGACAGGGCCGTTTATTGTCTTGAAAAAAGCTTAAAGCTCAATCCCCATCCTCTTGAAACAAGAGCAATGCTCGGCTCGGCCTATCTAAAATGGAAAAAACCGCGTCTTGCCAGAGAAACTTTTGAAGAAGCCTTAAAGTTTGCTCCTTCGGATACAAAGCTGAATGCCGGATATTTAAATTCTCTTTTTGTTGAAGGAATTTATGAATTAAGAAACGGCAATGCAGATATGGCTCGCCAAATGTTCAGCTTTGCAATAAAAAACGGCATAGACGGAGTTGCACCGCGCCTCTATCTTGCTCATGCCCTAAAAATGGAGGGCTATCTTCCGGAGGCTCTAAGCCAATACGAGGCGGCTTGCGAATTCGAGCCCGATGATCCCGCCCTCAAGTGGTACCCTGCAATGATTAAGATGCAGCTGGGCGATGCTGCCGGAGCGGCCGAAGATTTTGCAAAGCTTGGTATTGAGATTCCCGATGACGGAGTTTCGGATCGCTTTTTTGCAATGGGCGTTATCAAAAAACATATGGAGCGGGGCGATTACTCAAGAGCTGCCGTTGCTGCCCGCATCTTTATTAAAACCTTTGGAAGCGATGCCGAAATACGCCTCCTCGCAGCCGAAGCTCAGCGTTCTATGGGGAACACCAACACAGCCCTAGGACATTATAAGTGTGCACTTGAGCACGAGCCTGAAAATCCTTATCCGCATTACGGCATAATGCTTGCTCTCCAAGAAGCATACCGCTGGGAGGAACTTAGTGCCGCAATCCTGCGGGCAGAAGCAAGCGGCGTCTGCGATGCCGATGATATTTATTATTATAAAATAATTACCGCTGCTCATATCGATAATCCGCCCGAAGAGGTATTGCCCCATCTTCAAGCTCTTATTCAAAACGGAAGAGCCGATTCGTCCATCTTTAATGCGATGGGCTGCTGCTACATAAAACTGAACATGCCCGACTTCGCCCTCGGCTGGTATGAAAGAGCTTTGAGCATCAATGAAAAAGATGAAGAAGCTAAAATAGGAATTATCGCCTCTTACGAAAATTTGCAATTAAATAAGGAAGCTGATGAAGCATATAACTCATATCTAAATGAATGGGGAAAGAATATCTACATAAGGCGGGACTATGTACTATTTTTGGAAAAATGTGAACGTTGGGAAGATGCAGGCAATCAGCTTGAAATTTTAATGAGCCAAGGTAAAAAAGTTAATTTTGATCCTGAGCTTGCTTTGTTCCGCCGAAAGGCAGGACAATACCAAAAAGCCGCTATTCTTTATAGAAAGATGCTTAGGGCTAAACCGGAAGAAAGGCTTTTATTACACAACCTCGTCTTCTGTCTTGATAAAATGGGGCAAACAAAAGTCGCCCTCGATCTTTTAAAAGCTGCCGAAAAAATGTTCGGCATTAAGACCGACTCCATGCTCATCAAAGGCATCCTTCAAATGCGCTTAAAAAAGAAAGAAGAGGCAATAAAAACTTTTCAATACATATTGGAAAAAGAACCTAAAAACAAACATGCCGCCGAATTCTTGGAAAAAGCTTACGGGAAATAATTTAGGGTGTATGGGAAGCATTTCTTAGACTAATTTCTTAGGTCAAGTTCTTCTTCAACAAAGTTTTTTCTTTGGCTGTTATAAAGTTCTGCAAATAATCCGTTTTGGGCTAAGAGGCTTTCAAAGTTTCCTTTTTCAATTACACGCCCCGAATCGATTACGATTATATCGCTGCAGGATTTTACGCTTCCCATTCTATGAGTTACGATAAGAGAGATTTTTCCTTTACCCTGCATAAGAATGCTTTCGATAAATTCGTTTTCGGCTATGGGATCTATTGCAGAGGTAGGTTCGTCAAAAAATATTATATCGCTTTTTTTGATAAAGGAGCGAAGAGCTGCAAGCCTTTGCCTTTGTCCGCCTGAAAATTCTTTGCCGCCGTATTGCATTCCCAAAACGAGGGAATAATTATTTTCAAGTTTCTTTTCAAAGTCTTTCCCTAAATATTTAACCTTTTCTATCTTTTCTTTTTCTTCTTCCTCAGAGTGTTCAGGTTTTACAAAAATGTTTTCATCTACAGTGTAGCCTGAATAAACGGCAAAATCTTGGAATACTGCCGATAGCCTTTCCCGATATGAATCCATATCCAAATCAGAAAGATTATATTTGCCGTTTATTATGATACTCCCTTCTTGGGGCGTGTAAAAGCCCGTTAAAAGTTTTATCAGAGTAGTTTTACCGCTGCCGTTCTTTCCTACAACTGCATAAGTTTTTTTACCGTCAATAAAAAGGGATAAATCTTTTATTGCATAATCGCTTATATCGTTTCCGTCATTGTCGAATTCCTTTCCTCTATAAGCAAAGCGGATATTTTTTAATTCGATGGATTCTATTTTTTCTTTTAAAATTATCCGCTCGGATTGTTCAACATCTTCAACGCCCCGATGTTTCTCGGTCCAATCCATAATAGCAAAATAGTTTTGAAAGTACCCCATTATCGTAAAATACCATCTTCCGTACATAGCCAAATCCTGTATTTCGTATTGAGTATACATAAAGGCTTGTACATAACCTGCTACAGCACCGACGGCAATTCTTTTTTTTATAACAACAAAAATCATTAAGAAAAACAAGGCTATCATAATCAGGGCGGAAACAAAACTTGTAATTAATTGAAAGGCCAAGCCCCTATGAGCAATTTTGATAAAACTTTTTAAGTATTCATCTCTTATGCTCAAATAAGTATTTTTAAAATTTTTCGTAAAGCCGAATAAAAAATTATCCTTTGCTTTTTCACCTTCAAGTCCGTGCTTGATGTATGTAGCCATCTTCAGCCTCTTGTCTTGAAGTTTTTCGGTTTCAGCCCACTGAACTCTTCCCGCCTTTTGCGAAATTAAAAATACGGGCAGGGTTGAAAAAATCATCAAAATCGGCAAAAGATAATCGATCGAAAACAAAACTGCAAACATGCTTATTAAATTTACAATGCGCTGAAAATTTAAAATGATATTAAAAACATAATTTTGAGGTCTTACCTGTAATTGTTCCC
>CAJPPE010000204.1 GCA_905372345.1 uncultured Treponema sp.
CTTGTACAACGCTTATAAGGCAAAACAAAAATACCTTTAATGTAAAATCCAAATTTAAAAGAATCAAAAATAGAATAAAAACATTTAAAACAAACTGGGCCGAGTCGCTTAAGTATAAAATCTTCTTTTTGTTAAAGCTGTCTACGATTGAACCCGAAAAAAGAGAAAAAACAATTCTTGAAAATTTGGCTGCAGAATAAACAAGGGCAAAATTTATAGGATTATTTGTTTGAAGGGCGACCCAGATAGAAATTGCCACGCTTCCTATCTCATCGCCTATCAGCGAAGTTATTGTACCGAAATAAATTAAAAATAAATTACGCTTTTCCGTTCTTTTTTGAATTTGCATACAAGTATTCTAACCTTTGAGGACTCACTCTTCAACCCAATTTTCGAGTTTTAGGGCCTTTATCCTTTTAAATTCTTTTGTATTATTCGTTACCAAAGTTCCGTTATTATATAGAACTATTGACGCTATAAGTAAGTCATTAGGCCCGATAAGAGTTCCGCTTTTTTCCAGCTTTGAACGGATATCTGCATAGGTGTATGCCGTTTGATCCGAAAAGGGCTCTTATATGCTCCCAATAAAAGCTCTGCTTTTACAATTGAAGGAAGCCTTATCTTAGAAGGCGGAATAGATAAAATTTTATTTTTGAGGGATTGATACTTTCCGTTTATAAAATAAATACAGATATTTGTGTCCAAATAATACATTATAGGAACTCCCTAGGGCTGTCATCTTCCCATTTCGGCTGTTTCGGTCTTTTAAAGGTTTTATCGTCTACCGATCCGAAAAGGTTTATAAATTCTTTGGAGTAAGATGGCTCAATTTGAGGAAGAAGTTTTTCCAAAACCCAGCCTGAAATGGATTTGTTTGCATTTTTGGCGGCTTTTTCAATTTTTTCAAAATGACTTTCTTTTACATATAAAGATATTTGCGGCATCGCTCCATCCTCCTATAATGAGTATAAAGCTTTTTTATTTATCCGTCAAGTATACTTGCAAGTATACTTGTTATATAAAAATCAGGAATTCAAAATCCCGAGATACCTGCTTCTCAGCATCTTAAAGCCGCCGAAGCGTTTTATGTTTTCGGAAGGAATTTGGGCATCTATTAAAATGCCCTTTTTGTTTTCAAAGAAGTCTTGGGCAAAGAGGGAGAAGGCTGTTTTGGAAGCTCCGCTTACCTTGCTGAACATGGATTCGCCTATAAAGACTTCGTTTATATAAAGGCCGTAAAAGCCTCCGGCCAATTCGCCTCCTTTCCATGCTTCTACAGAGTGAGCAAAGCCCAGCTTGTGGAGAAGCCTGTAAGCTTGAAGCATGTCATCCGTGATCCAAGTTCCTTTTTGCCACTCTCTTTTGATTAGGGCACAGTTTTCTATAACTTCATCAAAGGCTTCATTTAGGCTTATCCTAAAATCCGTCTTTTTTATTTCCCTTTTTAAGCGGGACGGAATATGAAAAGAAGCCTTGTCGATTACAAACCGCAAAGATGGAGAAAACCAGATTATCGGGTCATCTTCGGAAAACCAAGGAAAAAAAGAATGTTTATAGGCCGAAAGAATCATCCCCGGCGAAAGGTTCCCTCCCGATATGACCTCATCATCTTGGGATGTTTGAATATAATCTTCTTCTCCCAAGGCCTTATTAAAATCAAAAAAATCCTCGCTCTCAAGCCAAGGAAAATCCTTTTGACTTCTTTTTAAGAGTATCTTTTTTTCCGTAGAACTTAAAAGCGATAATGAAGAAAAATCGGTCTGCATTTGTTTTTGCTAAAAAGCCGAACCTTCCTATTTTATGTTCAATACCAAATAGGGCTTTTTAAGTTTATCCCCGATTCGGCACTTTACTGAGCTCCCCTTCTTTGTTTCCCCGAAAAGAATCATGTCCGTTAATGGAGTTACAAATTCATCTTCGACAAGGCGGGCTGCATTGCGGGCTCCGAATTCTTCCGAATATCCTTTTTCGGCTAAAAGAGGAATAACGTCATCTTCAAGCTCAAGAGAAATTTCTTTTTCGGCAAGCTGGGAGCGTATTTTTTCTACTTCCTTTTTGATGATGAGGCTCATAACCTGCATCGTAAGGGGGCCGAATTTTATGATTGCATCAAGCCTGTTTCTGAATTCCGGAGTAAAGGTCTTTTCGACAGCCTCATCGACGGCCGATTCCGAAATACGCTCTCCTCCGAAACCGATTAAGGGCTTCCCTATATTGGAAGAGCCTGCATTGCTTGTCATAATAAGAATTATATTGTTAAAGGCCGCCTTTCTGCCCTGATTATCGGTAAGGGTAGCATAGTCCATAATCTGTAAAAGAATATTATAGATGTCTGCATGAGCCTTTTCTATCTCGTCCAAAAGAAGAACCGCATTCGGGCTTTTTTGCACGGCAGAGGTTAAAAGCCCTCCCTCTTCAAAACCTACATAACCGGGGGGAGAGCCTATGAGGCGGCTTACCGTGTGCTTTTCCTGATATTCGCTCATATCGAAGCGGAGGAGGGGAATACCCAGCTCTTCTGCAAGGGTCTTAGCAAGCTCGGTTTTGCCTACACCCGTGGGGCCGACAAACAAAAAGTTTGCAACCGGCTTATCCTTGGAGCGGAAACCGGCTCGGGAACGTTTTACAGCCTTGGTAACACCCTCGATGGCGGTATCTTGGCCGAAGATTTTTTTTGAAAGGATTTCTTCAAAGTGCCGCAGTTTTTCCGTCTCGTTTACCGAAACCCTTTGTTCCGGAATCTTGGCCGTTTTTGCAACTATCTTATCTATGTCGGAAAGGCTTACCTCCGGCAAAGCTCTTTCTTCAAGGTCTTTTTCATCAGCTTCATTTTCGTTCTTTTCTTTATCGGCTCTTATCTTAATCAGGGCTCCGGCCTCGTCTATAAGGTCTATGGCCTTGTCGGGTAAAAACCTGTCCCTGATATGAAGAGCTGAAAGATGGACTGCCGACTCCAAAACCTCATCGCTGTAATGCACCTTATGAAAATTCTCGTAACTTTCTCGAAGACCTTTTAGGATTTTAACGGCTTCTTCTTCATTCGGCTCTTCAATATCTATTTTTTGAAACCGCCTTGCAAGGGCTGCATCCTTTGTAAAATACTTATTGTATTCTTCAAAGGTTGTAGCTCCGATACAGCGAACCTTTCCATTCGCCAAAATCGGCTTTAAAAGATCCGGTGCTTCAATTCCGCCTCCGCCCGAGTTTGCATTTACAATGGTGTGGATTTCATCTATAAAAAGAATAGCATTTTTTTCTCTTGAAATTTCGGATACAATCCGTTTAAGCCTTTCTTCAAAATCTCCTCTAAATTTTGCTCCGGCCAGCAGGTCCGATAGGCTTAAGTTGTAGATATTTGCGTTTTTTAAAAAACTGGGAACCTTATTTGCGGTAATTCTTTGTGCAAGCCCCTCGGTTATAGCTGTTTTTCCGACTCCGGCTCCTCCTACGTGAATGGGATTGTTTTTTTGTTTGCGGCATAAAATCTGAATAGTTCTTTCTATTTCTTCTTCCCTTCCGATGATGGGAGAAAGCCGGCCCTTGCGGGCTTTTTCGGTTAAATTTACCGTAAACCTTTCAAGATAAGTTTTTTGTGCCTTATTTTTATCCGTGTTTTTTTCTTCGGCAGTATCGGTCTGCCTGTCCGAATCTTCTTTTAAGCCCTGAGCGTCCCGAACATCTTCGGCTTCTTCATAGGCACTTTTGTTTTTGCCGTCATCATAGAAGTCGGGGCTGCTGACCAGTTGGAGGAGTCTTAGGCGGTCTATTCCGCTTTGCTTCATAAAAAAAGAACAATGATTTTTTTCTTCATCCATAAGGCTTACTATTATGTCGTTAATCCCGATAACAGGCTTTTCGGCAGCATTACAGTTTAAAATCGCTCTTTCAAAAACATTTTGCAGGCCTACTGTTTGAATCGGTTCTG
>CAJPPE010000205.1 GCA_905372345.1 uncultured Treponema sp.
GCTTTTGTAAAAAGCTCCGTGGAGGAAACCCTATAAAGAGCGTTCCCCGATAAAAAAACAAATTCCGAAGATGAAATCCATTTTAAATTCTTTATTTTACCTTGAGAAAGTTTTCTAAAATTCTTATCTGGAAACGAGGCTGCTGAAAACCACTCAGGTCTGGCAAAATAAATTACTCCATCATCTTCATACAAAATAATTTTTGAATCCGGCGACCAAGATACGGGCAGATCATTACGGACAGTTTTGTTACTCAATATATATCTTCGCTCGGTATTGGTATCGACCAGTACAAGCCGTCCGAAAACAAGGGTGGATGGCTCTACCAATGTAAGCCATCTTCCGTCAGGGCTTGCTTTTATATTGTTAAGAGCTCCTATCTTTGAAGAATTGGATGCCGAAAGAGGTTCAAAATCGGAATGGGTATCAGCAGCCCCGGATTTGAGGTCGAGTCTTATGATACCGAAACGGTTTGAAACCTGTAAAAACTTATTGTTTCCTAGAAGCTGTAATTTTTCAGGGAAAAATGTAAGCTGTTCTATTTTATTGTTTTCATTCGAATACTTAAAAAGAGTTTTATATGAATACCCCTCATAAGCATCTGCCTTGACATCGAATAAAATATCGCCTTCAGTATTTATATCGGCAGATTCAAAAGAAAGCTCTGAATGAATATTTAATAAACTAAAAAAAAGAAAACAAAGCGGTAATACAAATTTCAATTTCTCTTTCATAAAAACTCCATCAATTTTCAGTCAATATATTTGAATGGGTATTAATTATATCGGTCAATTCGTCTTCAAGTTTTTCCAAAGATTCTTCCATTTCGGTTATTTTTTTTATTGCGATTTTTTTTTGCATTTCGCCCATTTTACCGAAGGCTTCATCTATTGCTTCGCAGCCTTCACAGGCCATTGTTTTATTCATTTTAAGCACTCCTTTTAAGAAATCAAAGCAGTTATATTCTTTCTAAATTCGCCGGATGTGATTTCTCCGTTTATAAAACTTTTTATTTCTTGTTTGACTCTCATAGGAAAACGGCTCCAATATTTTTCGGTCCAGTTTCCCATCGTAGTTTTTAGCTCATCGTTTTCTTTTTCACTCATTTCGCCAATGCTGTAAGAAACAAATTGCAAAATCATTCCATATAGTATATCGGCAGGAATACCGTCAACTTTTCCGTTTTTTGCAAGGCTTTTTATGTTACCGCCATAGGAACCTTGTTCGGGAATCCAAGAATCGATAAGAGCCTTCATCTGCTCTTCGGAAAGCTCGGGAGCTTCTTTTAAAAGCATATCGGCTGCAAAATCGCGGAAGGTATGGCGTACACCCTCGAGGCTTGCCTGAATCGACTTGTTGATAGATTCCGACATTTGTTTTGCCATATTTTCAGGATTGATAGCTGCGAGGGGACTTGCCGCCGAAGCCTCACTTTTTTTCCGCTCCAAAGCAGCAGCAATAACTTCTATTTCCCTCTCATCAGCCCTGTTTAAAATGTAATCGACGGCAGCTAAAAGCTCCCGTTCCCTATTTTGCATATCATTAGCCATGTTTTGATTATACACCTTTTTTAAGGCTTTGAAAAGGGAGGAAATTTGTTAGGGTGTTTACTTCAATACAAGAACTGTTAATCTCGAGCTTAATCACCTATTCCGAAATATAAGCTGTCAATAAAAGAAGAGTGTTTTCAAGCCCCTGTTTATGAATTCTCTCATAGCCGTGGGAGGCGGCAACTCCGGTTCCAACAAGGGCATGGCGGTAGTCATAACCGGCTTTCAGGGCAGCGGAAGCATCCGAGCCGTAAAATGGATAAACATCGACTGCAAAGTTTAGTTCCATATCCTTGGCTATTTTGATAAGCTCGCTTGTAAATTCATAGTTGTAGGGCCCGGAAGAATCCTTTGCACAGATTGAAACTGCATATTCATCGGTATCAAGATCGCTTCCCACAACGCCCATATCGACTGCGAGCATATCGCTTATGCCTTCGGGGTGTCCTGCAGAAGCTCCATGGCCTATTTCTTCATAATTGGTAAACATAATGTAGGTCTTGCGTTTTAATTTTAATTCTCCCTTTGCAACCTGTTCTGCAAGGTAGATGAACATTCCGCAGCTCGCCTTATCGTCCAAGTGCCGGCTCTTCAAAAAGCCGTTCCCTGCCTTTCGTGCAAGGGATTCTATCGCCACAACATCGCCTGCCATGATGCCGAGCTTTTCGACATCTTCACGGGATTTTACAATCTCATCGAGCACGAGCTCCATATTCGAATCATCTCTTTTCAGCTCGTTTATCTCGCGCGAAGCGTGAACGGCGGGTTCCGTGAGCCTCATGGTGCCCTCATATTTTTTCCCTTCCCTAGTGATAACCGTTACATTGGACTGCTCTACATAATTGTACGGAAACCCCCCGTCAAGAGAGGTACGCAGACGGCCTGAAGATTTAATGTGCCTAACAAAGAGGCCGAGGGTGTCAATATGGGCTGAAAGCAAAAGAGCCTTATCTCCTTTTTTGCCGGTATTAGGTTCGGCATTTTTATCAAGTTCGCAGACAACAGCACCCTTGTTCGTAAGCCAAGGCTTAAAGCCTAAACCTGAAAGCCTTTTTAGAACATAATCGGCGGCTTCACAGGTGTAGCCCGTGGGACTGGGTATATTGCAGATAGTGATAATCTCGTCCATTACCTTTTCGGCTGTATTCGAAATTGAAGTTTTAAGCTCGGCAAGTTTATTTTTTTCCATGATAAAGCTCCTTTTAAGTTGATTTTAATTGAGGCTTACAGGATATTATAGATGGTACGGAATGTCAAGAAGAGGAGAAAACAATTCAAACCCTTGACGAAAAACCATGTAAATCATATAATAAACTATATGATTTACATGGTTTTATAGAATAAATTGAAAAAAAGGCTTGAAAATGGAGAGGGAGGTATGAAAAAAAAGCTTGTTAAAAGGCATATTATAAAAAAATTAAAGCAATTAGTCTCTTCTTTTCCGATAGTTGCATTAACGGGCTGCCGTCAATGCGGAAAATCGACTCTTTTAAAATACCTCTTTCCCGACTGGAAATATGTTTCTCTTGAGGATTTGGATATAAGACAATTAGCCCAAAAGGATCCTCGATATTTTTTAAGCCTCTACCCCGAAAAAGCTATTTTTGATGAGGTGCAGCGTGTTCCCGATTTATTTTCATATATTCAAACCCATACGGATTCTATCGGCAAAACAGGCATATATATCCTCTCAGGTTCGCAAAATTTTTTACTTATGCAGTCAATATCCCAAACTTTGGCAGGAAGGTGTGCCGTTTTAAACCTTTCAACCTTTTCGATACGGGAACTAAAAGAGAGTAATCTTTTAATCGAAAATATCGACGAATGTTTATTTACCGGTTTTTATCCGCGTATTTATGACCAAAAACCTCTACCCCAAGATTTTTACCGCTCTTATATAAAAACCTACATTGAACGAGATGTACGGGATTTAAAAAACATAAACGATTTATCTTCTTTTCATAAATTTATCCGCTTGTGTGCAGGGAGAACCGGACAAATACTGAATCTTACCGAGCTCTCAAATGAGGCAGGGCTCTCGGTCATCACGGCTCGATCTTGGCTTTCCGTGCTTGAAACAAGCGGGCTTATCTTTTTCTTAAAGCCCTACTCAAAAAATTACGGAAAAAGGCTCATTAAATCTCCTAAGCTTTATTTTTATGATACGGGCTTGGTTTGTTCCTTGTTGGGAATAGAAAATCCTGAACAAGTAGGCACACATTATTTAAGGGGAGAAATTTTTGAAAACCTCATAATAAGCACTTATTATAAAAACGAATTTTTTAGGGGAAGGGATGCCGAAGCTTTTTATTGGCGTAATTCCAACGGCCTTGAAATTGACTTGATAATAGAAAAGCTCTCAA
>CAJPPE010000206.1 GCA_905372345.1 uncultured Treponema sp.
TCCGTGGTTTTTATCTCCGGCTAAAATAACAAAGGCTTCTTCAGAATGTTTTTTTTTAAAATCTTTTATCAGATATCTATCGGTTTTGGTAGGCTGACAACCTTCAAGCCATTTTTCTTGTAAAAATCTATAAGCTTTTTATCATTATAACTTCCCATTTTGCCGGCGGAATATATTCGGTTATAAACGGCAGCTCGTCTTCTTTTTTATCAAAGATTGTAAAGCCGTTTTTTTTATAAAATTCTATTGTCCATTCAAACATTTTAAGAGCTTTCAGTATAAGATATTCCAAACCTATATGTTTTGCTTCCTGTTCAATAAAATTTAAAATGTATTTACCGTATCCTTTCCTTTGTATTTTATGTTTGATGTATATGGCTGAAATAAGCCCATGAGTATTTTTATCTTTAAGTGATATAAATCCGATTGCCTGATTATCTTCATATAGAATATATGTATTTTCGGTTTTTATCATATTTTCAAAGGTTTCAATTATGTCTTGTTCCGGTACAACTCCGAAAACCTTGTTACTGTCGTTATAGATATCTAAAATAGTTTTTGCTTCTTCTATTCCGGCTTTTTCGGTTTTGAGCATTTTTGTTTCTCCCATGAAAGATTTTGTAAATATTCTAATTATATTTTGACAGGAATTCAAGGGTTTAGATACCGTGTAACCGGTGTTTTTGCCTAGTACCGATTACACGGTTTTTTTTGTAAACTATTTGGTCAATTTTTTTAGCTCTGAAAGTTTTTGGTCTGCCATATCTTGAACTTGCTTGTTGGGATTCTTCTTTATTCGGAGATAACATTCCTTTGCCTTGTCATATTGCTTTAATGTTTCATAACATGAAGCCATATTAAAGAGAATTGTGTAGTCTTCTTTTGCAAGTTTATCGGCTTTTAACAGCACATTTAAAGCTTCTTGAATTTTACCTTGACCGATGTATGCTAATGCTAAATAGTTATGAACTTCCACATCTTTAGGGTATAGCTTTAATTGAGCAGCACATGCTTTTTCAGCAGCAAGGAAAGTTTTAGGCTCGCTTTTTTGGAGCAATGCTTTATAATACTCATTTATTGAAACTAAAAAAATGCGTTCACTTTCCGATGCCGGAATTACCTCATTCATGCTCCAAAGCCATTTATGATTTATCTGTTTCCCAAGTTTTAGAACTTCGATAATCTTTTGTGATTGCTTTTCATATTCTCCTATTTCACCTAAAATATGAATTCTTCCAAAATACATATCCAAGCGGTTTTTACCGAATTTTAATCCTTTTTCCAAATATGACAAGGCTTTATCGACATCTTCTTTTTCGTACCAGATATTATTGTTTAAATATCCTGCGATTTTATTTGTTTTTTGATCCACTAATGCCAAAGAATTAGTATTATCCTTCTTATAGGTGTCCAATGAATGTGTAGACCTTTGACCTTTAAGCAGGTAATAATTAAAATAGGCAATGTAGAGCTCAGGGTTTTTGGGCTCTGCTTTTTCCCATTTTGGTAAAAGAGCTGCAATCCCTTCTAAATTTCTTGCCGAAAGCAGATTGTCATATTCGGATTTGTAATCGGCAAAAATCCGAAATGACACCAACAAAATGAAAAATAATACAATACTTTTTTTCATATACTTTTTCTCCTTGTAAAAATTATAGCTATATTGTAACACCTATGTGTCTATTAGTCAATAAAGCCTTTTATACTTTGAATTTTTTTACTTCCGCTGCAAGACTCTCTATGCTCTGTTTGTTTTTTTGAGTTATTTCATTTACATCTTGAACTGCATTGGTTATTTGCACGGATCCTGAAGCCATTTCGTTCATGTTGCCCGTAATGATTTTTGTAAGATCATCTAGTTTCGTCATTTCTTGAGCAACCTGTTCTCCTCCCCTTAGCATTTCTGCAGCTCCTTCATTTACTTCAACAGTGATATTATTAATATCTCTTATTGCCGTCAGTACTTCATGGCTTCCGTTTTCCTGCTCACGCATAGCTTCAGTAAGTTTATTACTCATGTTTTTTACTTGTTCTGCAAGATTAAAGATTATGTTGAACTTGTCTTCGACTGTTTTAGCAGATGTTGAAAGCGTTTCGATTTCCATACTTAAGTTTTTTAGTGTAGCAGTTATACTTTTACCTTGAGCACTTGATTCTTCAGCTAATTTTCTTATTTCGTCGGCAACAACGGCAAATCCCTTGCCGGCTTCTCCTGCATGGGCGGCTTCTATTGCCGCATTCATTGCAAGAAGGTTTGTTTGGCTTGCGATATGCTGAATAACACTGCTGGCTTCCATAAGGCTGCCCGATTCTTCTGCAATTGTTTGGGTTATTCCGCTGGAGCTTACAAGGGTTTCTTTACCGTCTGAAGTTGCAGAAGCAAGATTTTTAATTACATCATCTGTTTTTTCGAGGGTTTGAGTGATAGAACCTATATTTGCAACCATTTCTTCAATTGCCGAAGAGGATTGTGCAACGCTTGCTGCCTGTGATTCAATACTGCCGTTAAGTTTTTTGATTGCGTTGATAATTTCGTCGATTGTAGAGGCTGTCTCGTTTACACTTGCGGCTTGTGTTATTGCTCTGTCTTTTACATTTTCTACATTCTGTCCTATTTGATAAATTGAAGTTGCAGTTTCATTCATATTAGCGGCAAGAGAACTACCTATATCCTGCATAATTGCAGTATTGCCACCGATGGACCTTATTGAATTCCCGATTTTTTTTATTGTTTGGTTAAAATACCTTGCCAGTAATGTAAGTTCATCATTGTGGTTAGTAGGTAATGTTATGGTTAAATCTCCCTCTCCCTGCGAGATATCTTTAAGAGCATCAACTACATTTACAAGAGGTTTTACCATTTTTCTTGCAATAAAATAGACTATAATGCTAACAATAATTAAAAGGATAATTGCAACTACAATCATATAATTTCTCAGAATTTCTACCGTACCTAAAAATTCTTTTAAAGGAGCTCTTACGACTACTTTCCAGCCTGTAGTTTTCATTGTGGCATGAGAAGCAATATTATCAAGGCCTCTAAGATTATAATATCCTACGGAAGATTCAGCTTCGGTTACTACTGTTTTTGCATAGTTTGCTAAAGATTTAAAGGAAGGATCCGTTTTTGCATTTTCTTGAAAATTGTCTTGATTTATAACGAGTTCAGCATTTTGATGGGCTATAGTCGTTCCGTTTAAGCCTAAAATAAAAGGGAAACCTGTTTTTCCTACTTTTATGCCGCCTATGTCTTCCGATAGTTTTATTCCCGATGTATCGGCGGATAAAACCCATTTTACTTTATAGTTTTCGTCATAGACCGGTACTGAAAGTGTGTTTACAAGAGTTCCGTCGGTACGGGAAACATAAGGCTCTGAGACAAAAGGCTTTCCGGATTTTGCAGTCAGAAACCATTCACGGTCTGAAACTTTAATAACCCTTCCGTCAAATACATGACAGTTACCTTCCATGTCGGTAATATTAAATTCCATTATGCGGGGATTAAATTTAGCTTCTTTTTTAAGATTCTCTATTTTTTCTGAATAGGATATATTAGGGTCTCTTAATAAGGATGAGCGGGAGACTCCTTCGATAAATCCTAAAAAGGCGATTACCTTTGCGTCAACAATTTCGGCAACATCAGCTGCTTTATCAAGCATGTGAGTTTCTACTTTTTCTATAACGGCTTTTTGAGCAATAATTCCGGCGATTATTCCTTGGATTATTACTACAACAATCATTAGCATACCAAAAACAAGTGTTAATTTTGTGCGGATGGAGAATATTTTACCTGTTTGGTTGTTTGTAGAATCCTTCATTGCGGATTGTGCAATTTCACTTTTTTTCATTTACTAAGCCTCCTTTTAGACCTAAAACAATATTAATTTTGCCTATATATAAT
>CAJPPE010000207.1 GCA_905372345.1 uncultured Treponema sp.
CGATGAATCGGGACGCAAATTATCAAGTCAAGAAGCCGCAAAAGAATTACAGAAACTATACACAAAAGAAGAAATTTCCGAAAACGGATATTACTTGCGTCCCCGATTTCAATACGGGCCATTTAAAGCAGATACGGGCAAGATAGAGGTTGTTATACATCTTGAAAAAGAATTCAGCCTATTAACACATAGTCAGCAAAAAGAAAAACTGGCAAAGTATTTTTTAATTGCTCTTAAAACCGTTGCAGAAAAACAAAAAAAGAAAACACCAAATTATGATTTCAATTTAATGATTTCCGATTTTACCGAAATAGCAAAAAAGTGGCTGTAAGTTTACTCTGTCAGTCTTTTATTCACAAGGTCAGCCGCTTGTTTTGGGTTAGCCTTGCCGCCTGATTTTTTCATAACCTGCCCCATAAGCCAGCCTGCAACATTGGTTTTTCCGTTTTTCCAATCTTGGACGGCCTCGGCATTTTCGGCAAAAACTTCTTCTACAATTTTTTCGATAAAGGAAGAATCGCTTACCTGTTCCATGCCTTTTTCGGCTATTACGGCAGAAGGCTTTTTACCGCAAGCTATCATCTCGGCAAAAACATCTTTGGCCTGCTTGCTTGTTATCTTTCCTTCTTCAATAACATTTACAAGCTCGGCTATAGCTTCAGGTCCGAATTTTAAATCCGAAAGAGAAGAGTTTGTTTCGTTTAAAACAGCCAGAACTTCCGCCAATATCCAGTTGGCACATTTTTTAGGAGAAGAAGATTTTTTAGCCGCCTCTTCAAACCATTCCGCCAGCTCTCTTTCAGAGGTCAGGGTTTGAACATCGAATTCCGACAAGTGATATTCTTTTTTAAAACGGAGCCGTTTTGCTTCCGGTAATTCTCCGACCGAATCACTTACCTCTTTGATAAACTTATCGCTCAACTCCAAGGCTCTTAAATCCGGTTCGGGCATAAAGCGGTAATCTTCCGCTATTGTTTTTGTACGCTGTACTACGGTCTGCCCCGAAGGTTCGTCCCAGCCCATGGTGCGTTTAAAGCCCGTCTTAAAAGCGATACGGTCCTTGCTGTTGTATTCTTCCAGTTGACGGGAAACCTCATAGGTGCAGGCATCCTTTACAGCCTTAAAGGAGTTCATATTTTTTATTTCGGAAATAGGAGTTCTAAATTCTACGCCGTTGTCGATGATTTTTAGGTTGACATTTGCATCGCAGCGCAGGGCTCCTTCTTCCATGTTTCCGTCGGTAACGCCGATAAATTTTAAAATCTCTCTGATT
This sequence comes from uncultured Treponema sp., assembly GCA_905372345.1. GTDB lineage: Bacteria > Spirochaetota > Spirochaetia > Treponematales > Treponemataceae > Treponema_B. The sequence goes on from CAJPPE010000207.1 coordinate 1,274, forward strand.
GTCTGCATGTATTTCGCAGCCTCATCGGGCGTAGACATATCCGGCTTTGAAACAATTTCTATTAGAGGAACACCTGAGCGGTTAAAGTCAATATAACTGTGCGAGCCTTCTATGTGAAGGCTTTTGCCTACATCTTCTTCCAAATGGATTCTCTCAATTCTTATCTTTTTGAATTTCGGCTCCTCATTTTGAGAAGCAAGGTTCACCTCGACTTCACCTTCTTCGCATAGAGGTGTGTAAAATTGAGTTATCTGATAGCCCTTTACAAGGTCGGGATAAAAATAATGCTTTCTGTCGAATTTGGAAAAATTATTTATCCTGCAGCCGAGGGCGTGCCCTGCCTTAATTCCGAATTCTACATATTCCTTGCTCACTCTGGGAAGAGCTCCGGGCAAACCGAGACAGCAGGGACAGACCCTCGTGTTTGGAATTCCGCCGTAACGGTTTTCGCAAGAACAAAAAGCCTTTGTCTTTGTTAAAAGCTGGCAGTGTATTTCGCAGCCTATAATTATTTCGTATTCTAAATTGCCGTGTTTAAGCATTTTGTTCCTCCCAGGCCTTTGCAAGTTTTAATATACGGTCTTCAGAAAATTTCTTTCCGCAAAACTGAATGCCTACCGGAAGACCTGCCTTTGTTTTTCCTGCCGGAACCGAAAGGGACGGAATACGGGCAAGGTTTACAAAGGTTGTAAAAAGGTCCGAAAGGTACATAGCGATAGGATCGTCTACTTTTTCGTTAAGCTTAAAGGCCGGGGCTGGAGCCGTAGGGCAGATTATAAAGTCGTATTTTTGTAAAACCTCATTTACTCCCTGAGCTATTTTTGCTCTTACATTCAAGCTTTTTTCGTAACAGTCTCCTGAAAATTCTTTTGAAAGAACATAGTTGCCGGTTATAATCCGTCTTTTAACTTCTGGGCCGAAGCCTTCGCTTCTTGTTTGAATATAAAGCTCGTCATTTCCCTTGCCGGTATCTTTGCGGAGACCGAATCTTATTCCGTCTATGCGTGAAAGATTGCTTGCTGCTTCCGAGATTGCAAGGGTATAATATGTCGGAATGGAAGCCTCCAAAACAGGTATGGAAACTTCTTCAAGTTTTGCTCCGTTTTTGGTAAGCCAAGCACAGAGTTCGTCAAAGACTTTTTTTACTTCCGGATCTAAGCCTTGGGTATTTAAGAATTCCTTGGGGATTGCAATCTTTAATGAGGCTATTTCTTCTTTTGAGTAGGCAGATAGTTTTAATAATGAAGAAAAATCGGCTTCTTCCGAAGTTTCATCCTTTTCGTCCTTTCCTGCCATAACAGCGAGACCGAGGGCTATGTCGGCGGCTTCTTTTCCGAAAAGGCCGACTTGGTCAAGGGAAGAGCTGAAGGCGACTACCCCGTACCTGCTAAAAAGCCCATAAGTCGGTTTAAGTCCGTAAATTCCGCAATAAGAAGCCGGAAGACGGACAGAGCCTCCCGTTTCAGTTCCTAAAGAAAAGGGCGCTTGATTTCCTGCAACTACGGCTGCCGAACCTCCTGAGCTGCCGCCCGGAGTTCTAGCCCTGTCAACGGGATTCCTTGACGGACCGTAGCATGAAAATTCTGTTGAAGAACCCATAGCGAGTTCGTCCATATTTATTCTTCCCATTAAAACGGCTCCCGCTTCCAATAAGCGGTCTATTACCGTTGCATTGTATGGAGCATAGTAGCCTTGTAATGAGCGGCTGCAGCAGGTGCAAAGTTTTCCTGCCATTGAGATGTTGTCCTTTACTGCAATGGGCAGGCCCAAAAGAGGTTTTTCATCAAAGGAAACGCCTTGGGCTATAAGTTCATCTGCCTTTTTTGCATTCTCTTCTGCATCTTCAAAAAATTCCGCAAATCCGTTTAATGGGAGAAGATGCTTTAAATCTTTTTCATACTCATCCTTAAATGCTCTGAGGATTTGAAGGGAAGAAAGTTCTTTATTTTTTAATTTGTCACGCAGCTGTGTAAATGTCAAATCAGTTATCATGAAATTTTATCTCCTTAAGCCCCTGAGCCCAAAACCTTCGGAACCCTAAAATAATTATCCATATATTCCGAAGTCATTTTTTTAAGGTCGCTTTGAGCAAGGCCTTCTTTTACTTCGGAGGAGCGTAAGTCTGTTTCACTGTGTTTTGCATACATCGAAGAATCCAAACTGCTGTCCGCAAATTTATCCAAGATTTCAAAATAACCGACCAAGTTATTTACCTGTCCCGATAAGCGGGCTTCTTCCTGTTCACCTAAAGAAAGGCGGGAAAGATACAAAAGTGTCGAAAAAACTTCTTTTGATATTTTATTGCTATTTTTTTCCATAAGTAAAGGGAATAATATCATAAATGTAAAAGGATGTTAAGTAGGGCGAAGGAAGGTAAGTAATACAACAAAAAAAGGTCGAAAAAATGGAGAGTTTACCGGCAGAAAACTTGCAAAAACCTTGCAAAAAGTACTTGACAAAAGTTTGAGAAAGGGGTATATTCGCACTCACCGTCAGCTAAGACGGTGTGCCTAGAAAATCAAAGAAAACACTAGAAAAGTTTTGCAAGTCTTGCAATTTTAATGAAGGCAAGGCTCTTAAGTTTGGCAGTTTAAAGCTGTAAAAAATGTTAAAAAAA
>CAJPPE010000208.1 GCA_905372345.1 uncultured Treponema sp.
ACACTCGACACTCGACACTCGACACTCGACACTCGACACTCGACACTCGACACTCGACACTCTTTAAATAAATCACACACACAGCATAATCTTCTCACACCGTTTAATCAAACCGCAAAGGATTATAAAAGGATATCTTACGAAGACTCTTTCGAATTCTCTGCGTCTTTTGCGCTCTTGACGGTTAAATTAAATAAACATAATTCTAAGGAGGTTTGATATGAAAAAGTCAAACGAAAAAAGAAGAGTAAAACTCTTCACTATTTGGGCAGCATTGATACTACTTGCTGCATCATTATTTACCGGCTGTCCTCAAAAGCCTGAGTCTAAGCCTACACCTGAGTCTAACTCTATACCGCTTGAAAAATTAAAAATCGAAGGCACCGTACTTAAAGGTTATACGGGCGAAAAACCCTCAGGCATCTTGAATGTACCTGGAAGCATTACCGAAATTGACCAACGTGCTTTTTTCGAGTGTACCGGCATAGCGGAGGTGCATCTTCCCGAAAGCCTTACCAAAATCGGCACGTATGCTTTTAAGGATTGCAAAGGTATGAGGAAGCTGGTCTTGGGCAAAAACCTTACCCATATCGGATACGGTGCTTTTGCCGACTGCATAAACCTTGAAGGAAAGCTCGAGTTCCCCTCCGATCTTGCCGAAATCGGTGCATCTGCTTTTTCTCAATGCTCTAAACTAAGCGCCCTCGATTTTTCCGAATGCACAAAGCCGCTTACAATCGGCAACTATGCGTTTCAATCCTGCACAATGACAGGAACAGTGCAGTTTCCTGCAAGCCTTGCCTCTTTGGGCGAAGGAGCGTTTTGGAACTGCAATAATGTAGAATGCTTCGACTTTTATTTGTGCAACAACCCGCCCCTTACGGCAATCGGCTCCGACGCCTTTGGCGGTAGTACAACAGGCCGCTTTAAGGTTAAAACGGGCACAGGCATAAAAGAACTGCTCACCGGCTCAGGCGTACCCGCCGGCAAAATAGACGAGACACCTTAATTGAATGGACGACTGGTAATTTGGTAATTTCTAATCGGGAATTAAAAGAAACTTGAGTTGAAAGCTATAGAGCTCTTCTTAGCCTTCAACTCACCCCCCGGCACAGGGTACTCACAAAGGTACTGGATTATTTTTGCAAAAGCTGATATATTGTTCCCATTCATCAATAGCATCTTAAGGAGTTAAAACTATGCTTAAAGAAATTCGCGGAAAGAGCGCAAAAAACTTGCGCGGAAGAAGCTTTCTAAAATTGTTGGATTTTACTACAGACGAAATCCGCTATTTACTTGACCTTTCAAAAAATTTTAAAGACATGAAAAGGGCCGGAATTCCTCACAGATACCTAGAAGGAAAAAACATCGTTCTTCTTTTTGAAAAAACCTCTACAAGAACACGATGCTCTTTTGAAGTTGCAGGTTATGACCTTGGAATGGGCGTTACCTACCTTGATCCCAATTCTTCACAGATGGGACATAAAGAATCTATCGAAGACACAGCCCGTGTTTTAGGAAGAATGTATGACGGCATCGAGTACAGAGGCTTCAGCCAAGAGCTTGTAGAAACATTGGCCGAATATTCCGGCGTTCCCGTATGGAACGGATTAACCGACCTTTTCCACCCGACTCAAATGCTCGCAGACCTTCTTACAATCGAAGAAAACTTCGGCTATTTGAAGGGACTTAAATTTACGTACATGGGAGATGCCCGAAACAACGTTGCAAACTCCCTCATGATAGCCTGCGTAAAAATGGGAATGCACTTTACAGCATGTTCGCCCAAGCACCTCTTCCCCACTGAAGACTTGGTAGCCGAAGCAAAGAAAATCGCAGCCCAAACAGGCGGAAGCGTAACCCTTACCGAAAATGTAAGCGAAGGCACAAAGGGTGCTCATGTTCTTTATACCGACATTTGGGTATCTATGGGAGAACCCGACAGCGTATGGGAAGAACGCATTAAGCTCTTAAAGCCCTATCAGGTAAACAAGGCTGCTATGGACAATGCAGACAAGGATGCAATCTTCTTGCACTGCCTCCCCTCCTTCCATGACCTAAAGACAACTAAGGGTCAGGAGATTCACAAAAAGTTCGGCCTTCCCGAAATGGAAGTTACAAACGAGGTTTTTGAATCTCATAAATCAGTTGTTTTTGATGAAGCCGAAAACCGCATGCATACAATCAAGGCTGTTATGTATGCCACAATGTGCTAATATTTTTTATATTTGCTAACCTGAGACTCTTTCTAAAAACTTTAGGAAGAGTCTTTAATTTTTTGGAGGTCAGCCCTGTGATTCTTGAACTTAAAAATATTTCAAAAACTTATCCTTCGGGACGAAGGGCCTTACAAAACATTTCTTTTAAAATAGAAGAAGGAGAAATCCTTGCAATAATAGGCCTATCGGGAGCCGGAAAATCTACAATGCTTAGATGTATAAACCGCTTGGTCGAGCCGGATGAAGGAGAAGTTATTTTTTTAGGAGAAAAAATAAACAGGCTTAAAGGGAAAAAATTAAGACAATACCGCTCAAAGATAGGAATGATTTTTCAAAATTATAATCTGGTCGAGCGCCTTAATGCCGTCGAAAATGTTCTGCACGGCTGCCTCGGCTCAATCCCTTCTTACCGCGGAGCCCTAGGCCTTTATACCGAAGAAGAAAAAGAAAAAGCTTTTGCTCTTTTACAAACCGTAGGCATGGAAGAATTTGCCTTTCAAAGATGCAGCGAATTAAGCGGCGGTCAAAAACAAAGAATAGGCATTGCAAGAGCCTTAATGCAAAACCCGAAGCTTTTATTATGCGATGAGCCCATAGCCTCCCTTGACCCCCAGTCGGCAGAAACAGTTTTAACTTATATTAAAGAATTTGCAGTAAACAAAAACATTGCCTGCCTTATAAGTTTACATCAAATGGAAGCTGCAAAAAAATATGCCGACAGAATCATCGCTCTCAATAACGGAAAAATAGTTTTTGACGGAAGACCCGATTCCTTAAACGATGAAGTCTTGCACAAAGAAATTTTTGCAAGCGTTTCTATGGACAGCGGAGAAAAAGTTCTATCAAGTTCGATTTAAAAATTTACTCTGAGGACAAAAAAAAGAAAAGACATTATCATAAAAAAGAAACTTCATACTCTTGGGAAAAAAAACAAATCTTTTTTGCGAAGAAAAAACTAAAGGCAATTATTATTCTTTTAAGTCTTGTTTTAATATATTATTTTGCATCAAATATAACCGGCTTTAAAGACCTTAAAGCAATTTTTAAATTTCCCCTTGCAATAGCGTGGCTTATAAAAAACTTTATACCCGACAACGAAAGTTTAAAACATATTCCGATTATAATAAAAACCTTAGGTGAAACCTGTGTGATAGCGGCCTCGGCAACTACCGCTGCGGCTTTTTTTGCCCTTATCTTAGCCCTCCTCGGTTCTCAAACCACAGGAATAAATAAGCCCTTTAAAGTAATCCTTACTATGACAGCATCGTTTTTAAGAAACATTCCGCTGGTAGCATGGGCAATGCTTTTATTGTTTTCGTTTAAACAAAATAATTTTACCGGTTTTTTAGCCCTCTTTATAATTACATTGGGTCATCTGGTAAGAGCTTTTAAGGAAATGATAGAAGAAACGAGCGAAGAATCTTTTACGGCGTTACGGGCTGCGGGCGTTCCGTATTTTCCGGCTCTGTTTAATGCCGTATTCCCAAGCATAGCGCCCGGCCTTGTTTCGTGGCTCTTATACACGGTCGAAACGAATGTGAGGGACTCGGCTCTAATAGGAATTCTAACGGGAACCGGAATTGGTTTTTTATTTAACCTTTATTTTAAAAGTTTCCGTTATAATAGTGCGGGCTTAATTATTCTATGCCTTGTAATCATAGTTTTAATC
>CAJPPE010000209.1 GCA_905372345.1 uncultured Treponema sp.
TTTTATTTCCAATGTAGACCCCGACGATGCGGCCGAAGTTTTAAACTCCATAAATTCTATTCTAACCCTTTTTGACAAAAAAAACAACTTGTTTGTCAAAGCTTGTTTGGAAAAGTTTATTTGTTAATAAGCTGGTAATAAGCTAATTTTTGCCTATTGACAAAAACGGATTAAAGCTACATCATATAAGGTATGAAGCTATCTAATATTTTTACATCATCGCGGCTGGTGCTGGCGCCCATCATCTATGTTTTGTATTTTTTACCGGATTGGGTTCCTTTTGTAAGTCCTAAAATTACCATTCTTATTATAATTCCGATTTTTATCTTTATGGAATTTACAGATTTTTTGGACGGCTATTATGCAAGGCTGCACAATCAGGTGGATGATTTCGGAAAAATATTTGATCCCTTTGCGGATGTGGTTGCAAACGTAACGGTGTTATTTTGTTTTTTGATGGACGGCTTTTTGTTTGCTCCTTTCTTTTTGATTATAGTTTACCGAGAATTCGGTATCATGTTTTTGAGGATGAAGGCCCGCGGCGAAGGCATAACTATAGGGGCTAAGATGGGCGGAAAAACAAAGACCGTGCTTTATATTGTTGCGGCAAGCGTTTCAATGTTTTTAAAACTTGAAAAAATTTACGTATTTTTACCGCCGGCCCTTACTCGATACATTCTTTATTTTAACTGGCTTCTTTATTTTGCGGCAGTCATCCTGTCGCTAGCTTCATTTACCGATTATATTACATCATATTTAAATACAAGGAGAACTGCTGATGAATAATCAGGACGAATTCAAATTTGAAATTACAAAAAGCTACGGAATTATCTCCGAGGGGAAGGGCGGTTGGAATACCGAACTCAACGAGGTATCATGGAACGGCCGAGATCCTAAATTCGATATAAGGCCTTGGTCTCCCGATCACCAAAAAATGGGGAAGGGGATTACTCTTACAAGGGATGAGCTTATAGCTTTAAAGAAGCTTTTGGACGAGGCCGGAATCTAGCAGCGAGTTTAGATTACATCATTTTTTGGCAGGCTTCAACTGCAAGGCGGTCGCAGGCTTCGTTTAAGGGATTTCCTGCGTGGCCTTTTACCCAAATCCATTCAGGCTTAATCGAGGCAGAAAGGGAATCCAGCTCCTGCCAAAGGTCTTGGTTTTTTACGGGCTGTTTGGAGGCTGTCTTCCAATTATTTTTTTTCCAGTTAAAGATCCATGAGCTTATACCCTGTTGCACATATTTAGAGTCGGTGTGTACCGAAATACTTTCATAGTTTAAGGTTCCGCCGGACTTGTCTGCCAAGGATTCTGCTCCCTCTTTTATCTTTTTTAAGGCCCTTATAACAGCCATGAGTTCCATGCGGTTATTGGTAGTAGATTTTTCGCCCCCGTTTTCTCTGCATATTTCTTCTTTTGAATCTTTGTTTACCATTATGTAGGCCCATCCTCCGGGGCCGGGATTTTTGGAGCAGGCTCCGTCCGTGTATATTTCAATATTCATTTTTGCTTCCTCGCTTTGTATCTTTCATAGATTCTTAGTATTTCTTTTTGAGTTTCTTCCCAGCCTAGGCATGGGTCGGTTATGGATTTACCGTATTCGCTGCGTTCCTTTGCTTTTTCGATCGAGGTGCTTCCCTCTTGGATAAAGCTTTCAATCATACAGCCCCTTATGTAGTCAAGAGGTTCATTTTTATCGAAGCGGAGCTTTAAGCTTTCTTCAAAGATGTTTATTTGTTTTTTCGGGTCCTTTCTCGAATTTCCGTGGGAACAGTCTATTACTATGCTCGGTTCAAGTTTTTTTTCTTTCATAAGAGAGGCCGCTTTTTTAACTTCTTCTCTATTATAATTGGGCTTTGAAATTCCTCCCCTTAAAACCAAGTGGGTGTCGGGATTTCCGGTTGTGTGGATTATTGCGGAAAGTCCGTTCCTGGCAATGCCTACAAAGGCATGGGGCCGGCGGGAAACAATTACTCCGTTTATAGCGGCCCTTATGTCTCCGTAGGTGGTATTTTTAAAGCCGACCGGCATTGAAAGCCCTGAGGCCAGTTCTCTGTGGATTTGACTTTCGGCCGAGCGCGCCCCTATCGAAGCCCAGCTTACAAGGTCGGCAATGTATTGGGGAATCATAGGGTCTACCGTTTCGGAGGCGGCAGGAATTCCTATTTCGGCAAGCTTAATCAAAAATTTTCTTGTCTTTTGAATGCCTCCTTCAATATTGATAAAGCCGTCAAGTTCAGGCTCTACGATAAGGCCTCTCCAACCTAAAACGGTTCTGGGTTTTTCAAAGTAGGTGCGCATTATAATATAGAAAGAATCGGAGCATTTCTTTTTTAGCTCTAATAGGCGCATAGCATAATCCTCGGCTGCCTCCGTGTCATGAATCGAACAGGGGCCGACTATGAGTAAAAAACGCTCATCCTTTCCGTTTATTATATCACTGATAGTTTTTCGGGCTTCGGCTATAAAAGAATAAAGAGAATCGGATGCAGGTATTTTTTCTACCATTTCGGCAGGAGAACTTATGCAATGAATTCTCTCGATTCGCAGGTCTACAAGGTTTTTTATCATTTTTAAAAACTCATCTTTTTTACTTCTCTTTGAGAGTATGCTTCTTCTAAAAGGCCGTCTATTTCCATTCTTCCGAAAATTTCAGCCGCATCTTTGAGGTTTGAGTGTAAAATAGGGTGTTTGGGTGAAAACATTACGCAGCAATCTTCGTACGGCAAGATTGAGGTTTCGTAGGTGCCGATTGCTTTGGCTTCTATCGTAATTTCTTCCTTATCAAGGCCGATGAGGGGCCTAAAAACAGGAAATTCCGCATAAGAGTTTGTTACGGTCAAGTTTTCTACTGTTTGACTTGCAACCTGAGCAAGGCTTTCTCCCGTGATAAGGCATTTGGAATTTATACCCCTTGCCGTCATATTTGCTATTTTCATCATGCAGATTCTCATCATTAAAGTTAGATAGGCCTCGGGGCTTTTTTCTCTGATTTGCTGCTGAACCTTTGTAAAAGGAATTATATTGAGGTATCCGCCGAGGCCGTAAGCGGCTAAGATTTCAGCCAGTTTTTCAACCTTAGCTTGGGCTTCGGGCGAGGTATAGGGATGAGAGTGAAAATAGATATAGTCCAGCTTCATTCCACGGGTGAGCATCTTAAAGCCCGCAACGGGGGAGTCTATTCCTCCCGATAGGAGTAAAAGACCTCTTCCCGAACATCCGCAGGGAAGCCCACGCCTTCCTTTGTGTTGAAGGCCGTAGATAAAGGCTTTTTCTCTTACTTCGATGGAGATTACAATGTCGGGATTATGAACGTCTACTTTTAAAATTCCTTCGGTATGGATTACCCCTCCTACTTCCCGTGAAATTTCGTAGGATGTCAGGGGGAAGGTTTTTTCTCCTCGGCGGGATTCTATTTTAAAGGTTCTAGCCCCCGCATCCCGGGCCCTTATAGCCTCAGCTCTGGCTGTTTCGGTAATGGCTTCAATAGTTTTTTCGGCAGGAAGGGCTTCTGCCCAGCCTGTAATGCCTATGAGTTTATTTAGGGCTTCTTCGGTTTTTTCTTTAAATTCGGGCTTGACGCTTACATACATTCTTCCGGCTCGCACGCGTATATTGGGTTTAGCCTCCGGTAAATAGCTGCGTAAATTCTGCGAAAGCCGCATTTCAAAGTCTTTTAAATTCCCTTTTTTTAGGTTAATTTCGCCTATTTTTGCAAGGTAGAAAAGTTCTTCCATATTTTTATATTTTATCGTAAAAATGCAAAAAAGTCCATCAGGGGGAATTTATAATTAATTCCCATCTTGACCATTCAGCAAAAAAACTGTATCATTTAAGGATTGAGGTATGTATGAAACAGATTAAAAAAATTGTTTT
>CAJPPE010000210.1 GCA_905372345.1 uncultured Treponema sp.
TAAACAGCATATTTTGCTGATTATTTCTTAAATTATTTTCCGTAGGATATTTCCAGTCATGTAAAATATCATCTATGGATTTTATCGCAAATGCACCTTGTTCGTAAAGGGCTTTACCGCCTTCATTTTGTAAAGAATTAAGAAGAAGGCTGCATACATAAACATCCCTGCCCTGCTCCAAGGCAAAATCCGCAGTAATAAGAGCTCCCGATTTTTTCGGAGCTTCTACAATTAAAACGGAACGCGAAAGCCCCGAAATAATTCTATTTCGCTCGGGGAAACGGTAGGACAATGGTTCCGTACCCGGAGCATATTCACTTAAAATACATCCGCCCGATTCCAAAATATTTGCAGCAAGTTTTTTATTTGAACGGGGATAAATCATTTCAGGCCCGCAGGCCAATACGGCTAAGGTTTTACCTTCACCTTCAAGACAGCCCTTATGAGAAAAACAATCTATACCGAAAGCCAATCCCGACACGACAGGAATATTTTTTTCGGCACATTCTTTTCCCAAATTCAAAGCTTGTTCAATTCCGTCCCCTGTAGGCCGCCTTGTTCCTACCATCGCAAGCATAGGCTGTTCAGAAGAAGGAAGAGTTCCTCGATAAAAAACGGCAAATGGATGATCGGGAATCTCTCTAAGCTGCGGAGGAAAATCCGGATCATAAAAATAAAGCATCTTTATATCGTATGAACTCATAAGTTTTATACTTGAATCCGTAAGAGATATAAGTAAATCTTTATCCCATTTTTTGGGTCTTACCTGCCGGCCTATAATTTCCGAAATATCTTTTAGAGAAAGCGATACAAGAGAAGATAAGGAATCGAGCTTTTCCGACAGAACAAGCTTTTCTCTTCCTTTGAGAAAATAGCAATGAGATAATCCTATATACAAACTTTCTTTTTCGGATATCTTCACTTTTTATCTTCCTCCCGAACTCCTAATCTCCCTAATATTACTTTCCGCTTTTGCTTTTTTTTCTGCGCTGCTTGAAATTTCGATAATGCGCTCATAAACGGCAATAGCTTTTTCATTTTCACCTGTCATATAATAAGCTGTCCCAAGTAAAAATAAATGATCTATAGGTTTCTTTTCCCACTCGGCAATTTTTTCTAAAATAGGAATTGCTTCAGCGGGCCGATTTAATTCGAATATATACAATACCGATAGGGCATAAACAGCCTTTGAATGTTTAGAATCTATTTCAAGTGCGCGGTTATAGGCGGAAGCAGCAAGATCAAAATATCTTTTTTTCTCGATATCGGTTCCGGTCAATTCAAAATCTAACGAGTTTTTTGCCGTTAAACTTGCAGCAAGACCTGCTTGATAAAATAAATTCGGATTTTCAGGATAATATTCCAATGCAGATTGAAAAGCTTTTAATGCTTTTTTATACATTTTTTGATCCATATATCTCGAGCCTAGTATTTTATACCAAATGCCTATCCTTCCTTCTGCAATAATTATATCATCAACTCTTTTTTCATATTTTCTTATAGCATCTTTTAATTCGGCCTCCGTATTCGGATTACTGACGCCTTCTTCCAATTCTTGAAGTCTTCGAATACTTGCAACCTTATTACAGCTTCCCAATATAAGAATTAACAACAAAGTAATTATTACAAAACAAAATCTTTTTTTCATTTTATACCTCGTTCTAACTTTTTAGTATCAAAAAATTTATTATGATACATCTGCAAAGATTTATCCTCGATATGCGTATAAACTTGAGTTGTAGAAATATCGGAATGTCCTAAAAGACATTGAACGGATCTCAAGTCCGCTCCTCCGGCAAGTAAATGCGTAGCATAAGAGTGTCTTAAAGTATGAACCTTAGTTTCGATACCGGAAAAATTTGAAAGCTCATTTATTCTTTTCCAAATTCCTTTTCTGGTTAAAACAGATCCTCTGTTATTTAAAAATACGGAACCTGAAGTCAATGTGTTTTCAGGATGCTTAGGTTTTAATAGTTCGGTGCGGGCTTCAAGTATATATTGTTTTAACCAATACTTTGCAGCACTTCCAAAAGGAACAATTCTTTCTTTATTGCCTTTCCCCGTAACCTTAATTAAATCTTCATCATAAAAAATATCTTCCATTTTTAAATTAACAATCTCGCTGACTCTAAGACCGGCCGAATAAATAAGCTCAAACAAAGCACGGTCTCTAATATTATTAGGAGAATCCAAAGGAATTGCAGCAAAAAGACTATCTACTTCATCGGTAGATAAAACTCTGGGAAGCGTTTTTTCCCTTTTAGGTCTTTCAATACTCTCGCTCGGATTATCTTTTCGAACTCCTTCGATAATTAAAAATCTAAAAAAGGAATTAAGAGCTGCAATATCCTTGGCTATGGTTTTAGCCATAATTCCGGATTTGGATCTATGCAAAATAAAATTAATACAGTCGGCTTCACTTGCATTTTCAATTAGGCGATCAGACATATACTCTTGCAATAATTGTAAGGTATTAATATAGGTCTGAGCTGTTGCCTTGGAATGAGATTCAGCTGAAATTAAAAATCCGTAAAAAGCCCGAAGCTGTATATTTGTCAGTTTATTTTCCTCCTATCTTAAAACATTTTGATTTCTGTAATATGCAGGAGTATCCAAATCTCTCTCCATAGGTGGAACAATAGAGCTAAAAGAAGGCTTCCTTTGTGAAACATGAATATCTTCATAAGTTTTTTCAGAAGAAGTCTCACTCCTATTTCTTAATCCAAGACCTGAAAGCGTAGGAGGATTTGTTTTATTAACCGTAGACCACTCCCTTGAAGTCATAAAAGAATCATCTGTAAATACCAAGTTTTCCGCATTATCACGAATAGGCTTCTGATTGGATTTTACATCATCAATAGAAAATTTTTCATTAGATCTAAAACCTGTTGCAATTAAAGTAACAACAACTTTATTTTCTACCGAAGGATCTATAGTTGCACCGAAAAAAGTAGAAACATCAGGATCTGCACCGGCATTAATAATATTCATTATTTCTTCAAGCTCATGCATTGTCAGTTTTTCGCTTCCGCAAATATTTACCAAAAGATTTTTAGCTCCTTCAACTCTGGCTTCTTCAAGCAGCGGGTTATTAAGAGCGTTTGTTGCAGCATCCACAGCTCTATTTTGTCCTTCGCCGATACCTACGCCCATATGAGCATTACCCTGTGCTTTCATTACTGCCTTTACATCAGCTAAATCAACATTAATTTCTCCATGTTGATAAATTAAATCCGATATACCTTGTACAGCCTGACGTAAAACGTCATCAGCTTTTTTAAAAGCTTCCACAACAGGCGTTGAAGGATCTACCATATTCAATAAGTGTTGATTCGGAATAGTAATTACTGTGTCTACAGACTCTTTTAATTTCTTTATTCCTTCTTCTGCAAGAGTCATTCTCTTACGGCCTTCAAATGTAAAAGGTTTTGTAACTACTGCAACAGTTAATATACCCTGCTCCTTGGCAATTTCGGCAATAATTGGAGCCGAACCTGTGCCGGTACCTCCGCCCATGCCTGCCGTTATAAAAAGCATGTCTGCATCTTTTATTGCATTTGCAATTACCTCGCGATCTTCGATAGCAGCCTGCTCTCCGATTCCCGGATCTCCTCCTGAACCCAAACCCTTGGTAATCTTTGTTCCGATAGGTAATTTTAAAGGAGCATTTGAATGACTTAAAGCCTGTAAGTCGGTATTTGCAACTATAAAGTCAACATACCTCATACTGCTGGACATCATTCTGTTCACGGCATTTGAACCGCCTCCTCCGGCACCTATAACTTTGATTACAGCCGGAGTCCCTGCAGCGACAACTTCATCATTTACATTGTCTTCCATTACTTCATATAACATACCAATAACCCTCCCGTA
>CAJPPE010000211.1 GCA_905372345.1 uncultured Treponema sp.
AATTTATTTTTACCATAGGAATCGCATTTTACTTCTTTTTTTTAAAGATTGCAAGTCCGTGAGAATTAATTACAACAGCTTAAAAGTTAGTCTATTGCTATTTTTATTTGTTTCCTATAGAATACAAGTTAGAGGTTAGTTATGATTCATAAACGCCTGACAGGGTCGGTGCCGAAAAGTAAAAAATGGATATTGCTTTCGGCTCTTTCTTCATGGATTTCTCTATTGTGCAATACGGCTATTACCTTTGTAACTGTGCGCTTTATTTTCGGCCTATATAATTCTTCGCTTGATAAAAAAACGGTTTTTGTGTTGTTATCCGCAGCTTCGGCTGCCTTGATAATAAGAGTTGTTGCCGTCCGTAAACGTTCTTACTTTTCGTATAGGGCAGGAACCGAGGTTAAAAGAACATTGCGCTCGATGCTCTACGATAAATTTATTTCGTTAAAGCTTAATTATTCTCAATATATAAGCATGGCCGAGGTTACTCAAATAGGTACTGACGGAATCGAGCAGCTTGATTCTTATTTTGGGGCTTATCTGCCTCAGTTTTTTTTCAGTATGGCGGCTCCTGTAACTCTTTTTATAATTCTTGCACCGATAAACTTTTTTGCTGCCCTTGTGCTTTTTGTCTGCGTGCCCTTAATTCCCCTTTCGATTGCAGCTATTCAAACGGTTGCAAAGCGTATTTTAAAAAGATACCTTGACGTTTATACGGGGCTCGGAGATTCCTTTTTGGATAACCTCCGCGGCCTTATCACCTTGAAAGCTTATTCCGATGATGAAGCTCAGCATAGGGAACTAAATGCCGAGGCAGAAAATTTTAGACGGGTAACGATGAGGGTTTTAACCATGCAGCTTAATTCCATCTTTGTGATGGATACCGTTGCCTACGGAGGGACTGCTCTCGGAACAATCGTCAGTCTTTATCAGTTAAGAGCCGGAAATCTTTCGATAGAAGGAACTCTTCTTTTTATTTTGCTATGTGCCGAATTCTTTTTACCTCTGCGGGCACTGGGCTCGTTCTTTCATATAGCGATGAACGGCATAACCGCAGCGAACCGCCTCTTTGAATTGATGGATGTAAAAAGCGATTCGGCTTCAGTTTTAAGCGAAGCCGAACTTGAAGAAACAGCAAAAAAAATTAAAAGGGCTCAGCCTTCGCTCGAAGTAAAAAATTTAAACTTTAATTATAACGAATCAAAGCAGGCTCTAAAAAATATCTCTCTTGAATTTTTAAAGCCGGGCTTTTACGGCATCGCAGGAGAAAGCGGTTCGGGCAAATCCACTGCGGCCGCCTTACTTATGGGCTTACAAAAAAACTATTCCGGAGAAATTCTCTTATCGGGCATAGAAGCAAAAAAACTCCCCGACGAATTTAGAGCTAGGTATATGAACCTTGTTTCTACCGAAAGCTTTTTATTCGGAGCTTCGGTGAGGGAAAACCTTTTAATAGCGAAGCCTTTTGCAAGTGATGAAGAATTGATGAGCGTATTAAAAAAAGTTCTCTTAGACGAGTTTATTTTAAGCAGAAAATATTCTGGCGACGGTAATTCGGGCTTGGACTTTTATATTGAATCGGGCGGAAAGAATTTATCGGGCGGACAGGTTCAGCGTTTTGCTCTTGCGCGGGCACTCCTCCATGATACAGACATTTATATTTTTGACGAGGCTGTAAGCAATATCGATGTCGAAAGTGAAGAGCTTATTTTAAGCACTCTTTATGAATTAAGCAAAACCAAAATAATTATCTTTATTTCGCACAGGCTTGCAAACATTGAAAACGCAGATCATATCTATGTATTTGAAAAGGGCGAAATAAAAGAAGAAGGAACTCATTCAAGTCTTATTGAAAAAAACGGCATCTATGCAAGGATGTATTTGCAGCAAAAAGATCTTGAAAAAATACGGATGGGTGTAAAATGAAAAAAAGCGAACTTATAAAAAAATTGATAGTATTTGTAAAACCTCTTAGCGGTGTTATGACTATAACGGTTATCTTACGGGTCGCAGGGTTCATCATTGCAGCGGCCATCCCTGTTTTGGGCGGAGCAGGCATTGTCTCTCTTGTAGACTTAAAGATTTTTAACGTTTCGGTTTCCTTGGATTTTGTAATCATTGGTCTCATCGTCTGTGCCGTAAGCCGAGGTATCTTTAGATACGGTGAGCAGCTTTCGGGGCACTACATAGCCTTCACCCTCTTGGCCTTTATACGGGATAAAATTTTTACGGCTATGAGAAGACTCGCCTTTGTAAAATTACAAAAAAAGGATTCAGGCAGTCTTTTGTCTATTATAACCGCCGACATAGAATTGCTCGAAGTTTTTTATGCCCACACAATAGCCCCCGCAGCTTCTGCCGTTCTCTACTTTATTTTTGCCTTAATTATCTTTGCTAAAATACACATTGTTTTGAGCCTTACAGTTGCCCTCATCTATATACTCATCGGCTTCTTCCTTCCTCTCCTCTTCGCTAAGATGGATGATGGGGCCGGTGTAGAATATCGAAAAAAAATGAGCTCCCTTAATTCTTTCTTTTTGGATTCCCTCCTCGGAATAAAAGAGATTATCTTTTTTGACAAAATAAAAGAAAGAAAAGAGAATATTGAAAAAAGAGGCGAGGCCATAAGCGGAACCTTTAAGCTCTTAAAAAACTTTGAGGGGAAGACCTTTGCAATTACGGAAGCGGCTCTTACTCTTTGCAATTTTTTAATGCTGGGCATTTCTGCCTTCCTCTTGGTAAACGGGAAAATTGACTTTGCTGCTTTTTTAATTTCCAATCTAATGCTTCTTTCAGGCTACGGCCCGATAATTGCGGTTTCAGGTTTGGCTGTAAACTTGCAGCAAACATTTGCTTCAGCAGAAAGAGTTTTTTCTCTGCTTGAAGAGAAACCTGAACTCGATGAAGTTTCAGACGGCCAAAATATAAGCTTTGAAAAAGCCGATGCCGATAACATCAACTTTAGATATGATGATATGGAAGTTTTAAAGGATGTAAGTATCTCCGTTAAAAAAGATGAGATAGTAGGCCTTTGCGGCAAAAGCGGAAGCGGTAAGAGTACCTTGCTCCGCCTAATCATGCGCTTTTTCGATCCTCTGTCGGGTGAGGTAAAGATGAACGGTATCGATATTAAAAAGATAAACACGGCAAGTTTACGAGAGGCTGTTTCTTACATTACCCAGCAGACCTATATTTTCAAAAAATCTATTTATGAAAATATTCTCCTTGCAAACAGGAATGCTTCAAAAGAGGATGTTATCGAAGCTGCAAAAAAAGCCGCAATCCACGATTTTATTATGAGCTTACCTGAAGGCTATGATACGAAGATGACAGAGCTTGGAGGAAATCTTTCGAGCGGTGAAAAACAGCGTCTCGGTCTTGCCCGAGCCTTTTTGCACAAGGCTCCGCTTTTGTTACTCGACGAGCCGACCGGAAATTTGGACAGCTTAAACGAAGCCCTCATTTTAAATTCGATATATCAAGAAAAAAAAGACAAGGGTGTTTTAATCGTAAGCCACCGCAAATCCACCGTGAACGCCGCCGATAAAATTGTCTACATTGAAAAGGGAAGGGTAAGGTAGAAAAAATAAAATCCCCCCATCGGAGTGAGGAGTCTTCCGATGGGGTAAGACTTGTTTTAATTTTGATTAAGGTTACTATAGTTATTCAGCGTTTGCTATTTGGACAGCAGTATAATCTGAAGATGTTGTTCCCACTAAATAAATGTTATCTTGTTGCCTGATATTGTGTATTTCGCTTTCTACAACTTATATAATTCACCTTCTGCCGCTAAAAGAAGGACAGCTAAAAATATTTT
>CAJPPE010000212.1 GCA_905372345.1 uncultured Treponema sp.
GAGTATACCAAATTTTTAAACTCTTGGCAATATTTTTGTCGATTGTGCCTTTATACAGATTTATATATTTTCCTATATCGGTACTGCTTGGAGCTTTTATCTGCCTTCTATTTAATCTTTTTGTTTTGTCCCATAAATGACGGTTATGTTTTAGCGAAAAACAAATCTTTTTAAGCTGACTTTTTGTATTATAAGTATGAAGTAAAAGATATTTAAAAAGCTGAGCTTTTACGTAATACCTATTTCTATTACCGACACAATAATTTATTTTTTCATAACGGTTAAAACAAGCAGACCTTAAATCATGAAGAATAGAACATAGGAGCTGTGAATCCATTTTAATTTCGGCAGCTATTTTATCGATTAAATCATCATCAAGAAAAAAACAAGCCCGGCAGGCAAGCAAAAAAATTCTTCTATGTTTACACGGCATACTAAAATAAAGTTCTCGCATATGTATTGATTCTTTTGAGGGATTTTTTTGATTCTTCAAACCTTCATCTTTTGTTTCTATACCGCAATATGCGGGCTCAGGCTCGGCCACATAAAAGTTAAAATTTTCATCTAAATCATACTCTCCCATAAGATACTCCCACCTCGATCCTTCTTGATCGGCGAGAACGGTATCATTTATCTCATGCCTTACGGTTTTACACTTAAACGTTAGATAATAGAATCGAAGATGATTTGTTAAATAAGTATAAAAACTTGAAAGTGAAGAATTATAATTTTCCAAAATTCTAGGAAGTTTATAATAAAACTTGAGTAAAAAATCACTTCGTAAATCTTCATCCGAAAAATACAAACCAAAACTTTCCACATTTACATAAATTATCTCAAAGATTTTCATTAAAAGTTCTTGCCGCCTTGCCGGATTTGTCTTATTGGTATTGTAGGCCTTGACAAATTCCTCTCCTTTTTCTAAACTGAAATTCACTTTTTTATCTCCTGTAACTTTAATTATATGTTTATGGAAGCAAAAAGTGTGCAAAGCGGCCGGGTTGAAAAGAAAGATTATATTGGATATTTTTTCATTTTTATAGACCCCAAAAAATGAGTTTTTCAAATTTTTTATAAGAACTCAAAAAACTATCAATAAAAAAATGAGAATTTCCATAAAAAGATTCGGACTATAAGTCTTCAAAATACAAAAAAAACGCCGATAATCAAAAACGGAGAAGAAAATTATGGTAAGAAAACAAGCAGAAAAGGAATCCCGTACAGGAAGTATAACTTTTTACTCAAAAGAACAGATTCAGTGCCCCGTGTGCAGTACAAAATTTAAAAGAGAAGAACTGCACTCAGGCGGCGGGCGTTTGATAGCAGGAGACCTTACCGATGAATTACGCCGGCTTTATGAACCTTCGGCAAAATATGGAGAAATATTTCCTACAGTGTATAATTTGACCGTTTGCCACAAATGCCTTTATACAGCCTTTCCGCAAGATTTTTCCATTCCTTCCCGTCCGGTTATCGAAAAACTTTTTGAAAATACTGAAACAAGATATGACGCAGTAAAGGGATTATTTCACAATGTGGACTTTACAAAATCCCGCGGTTTAAATGAGGGAGCAGCCTCATATTATCTTGCGATTTTATGCTATGAGCTTTTTGAAGAAAAATTTTCTCCAACTATAAAACAGGCTATATGTGCAATCAGGGCAGCATGGCTTTTTGACGAGCTCGGAAAAAAATACCCGGAAGAAAATTATAAATACGTTTCGGATCTTTTTTATCAAAAAGCGACCTTCCTTTACCGCCGAGCCCTTGAACTGGAATCAAGCGGAGAAGAAATAATTTCAGGACTAAAATCTTTCGGTCCCGATGTGGATAAAAACTACGGCTATGATGGTATAATATATCTTTCCTGTCTTTTGGAATACAAATACGGCCAAAAAAGCGATGCCGAACTGCGCCTTAAGCGTTTGGAATATCATAAATTTTCTCTTGCAAAAATGTTCGGTTTAGGTAAGTCAAGTAAAAATAAGCCCGGCCCGATTTTGGAAGCGGCAAGAAACCTTTACGATACACTTAAGGTAGAGCTGAAGGATGTAGAAGATTAATGGAAATCTCCCAAGATCAAAAAAACATTCTCCTCACCCTCTCCTATGACGGTACGAATTTTTGCGGATGGCAAAAACAAACCAAGGAAGGAGCTGAAACCTTTCGTACGGTTCAAGGTGAATTGGAAAAAGCCTTAGCCAAAATTCATAAACATCCTATCGAAACAAACGGCTCAGGACGCACGGATTCGGGGGTTCATGCAGCCCGCCAAGCCGTAAACTTTTTTAGCGATATAAAAAGCATGAGAGCCTCAAATTTTTTACCGGCACTTAACTCAATCCTGCCTAAGGATATAAGGGTAATGGATGCCGCCGAAGTGTCCCCCCTCCTGCATGCACGCTTTAATGCTCTTTCAAGAACCTACCGCTATAAAATCAAATGCGGCAAAACAATATTTGCACACGAGCAGCCCTACACTTGGCACATAAGGCGATACCCTGACATAGCCGTCTTAAACGAAATGGCCGCCTGCCTTTCCGGCGAGTTGGATTGTACCGCTTTTTCGGCAGCCGGAGACCAAAGCCTAAGTAAATCCCGCTATATCAAAAAAGCGATTTTTTTTATCGAAAATGATTATCTTATTTTTGAAATTTGTGCAAATGCCTTTTTGTGGAAGATGGTACGCTCAATAGTGGGCACTCTTTTGCATTTAGATGAAATAAGAGCTTCCAAAAAAGATTTTAAAAATATCTTAGAATCAAAAATGAGAGAAAAGGCCGGCCCCACAGCACCGCCCCAAGGCCTGTTTTTATGGTCTATAGAATATCCTAAAGACTTGCTCAAAACGCCGGCGAATACTTTTTAATAGCCAGTAAAGCTAATTACTCTTAAAACGGTCATATCGGTTTACGACATTTGAAATAACAAAAAACACAATAATAATTCCAAAAATTACAAAATAAGAACCTATAGAAAAAAACATATTATAAAAACCGTGCATACCCCATGTAAAAAGAAAAGGTTTTATGAGCTGTCTTGTATTTTTCACCATACTTATTTCAAGATAATATACACCCAAACATGCATGTAAGATATTAGAAGTAAAAGATCGAAGCCAAATTGCTTCAGGATAGCGTATTGCATAAGCAAGGTTCTCAAAAGAGGCAAAAATTAAACCGTAAAAAACCGATAATAGCAAAAGGATTCTTATATTCACCCTGTTTTGGGCCGGAGTAACCTCATCCATATTTTTCATCTTATCCGACCAAAGTAATTTTACAAAAATAGAAAAAAGAAGAGCCTTAACGGTTTCTTCCGGTAAGGAAGAATGAATAAAACAATCAAAAAGAATCCCGTAAGTATATCCTGCAGTTTTTAAAAAATCCTGAGACAAAAAATATATGATAGTCTGCATTAAAATAGAAATAAGGACTGCAAAAAATGAAAACAAAAAAATATATAATAATGGTTTAACCGATAAATTTTCTTTTCTTATAACAATAAAAGCCCAAATAATTGAAAGTACAAAAGAAAGAAAAAGGATTGCTGCAATCTGCATATTTGTAAGCATACATTGAAAAAGAATTAAATTCAAGGGGTTTGCCGGACAAGGTCTTTATTTTGAAAGGAAAATGACTTATAATAGTACCTATAAGGAGGTATGATAAACAGCTCAGCAGAAATTCAGCCGCACTGTTTATCTTCGAGTTTTGTACTTGTAGGTACAAAACTTCGCATTATTATATGTGTGTGCTTTTAGGCACACACTTGAAAAAACTTTTTTCGCAAATTGATATTTGCTGCAAAAAGTTTT
>CAJPPE010000213.1 GCA_905372345.1 uncultured Treponema sp.
CCTGCTCCAATTATTTTGGCACAAGCCTTTTTAAAACCGGCATCTCTTGCCAAAAGAACCGCAGCTCCGCCTGCAACAACACCGAGTGCAAATGCTCCCCATTTAGTCATATATACCTCCAATAACGCACCTATCTTTGTAGGCGTATTCTACCATTTTTTTATTATAGTTACAAGCCGTATCAATTTTTAAAAGAACTTGACCTATCGCCGATAATTGTATAAATTAACCCTTTAAGGAGTTATCAAAATGAAAAAGAACATATTTATTTTTTTACTTGTTGTTGCAGCCATTGTTTTACTGGCAGGCTGTCCGCAAAAGGCGAACAAGAAAGACGGGGGCAACCAGCAAGGGGGCCTAAATCCGCCTAGCCCCGGCACACCAACTTTTACCGTAACATTTAATGTGCGAGGCCGCGGAAAAACACCGGCGGCTTTAACCGTACCGAAAGACAGCTTATTGACTGCAGCTCAAACTCCGCCCCTCGAATTTTCGGGCTGGGAATTCGGCGGTTGGTATAAGGAAACGTCGTATACCAACCTGTGGAACAATGCTTCAGACACGGTTACCGAAAACACGACGCTGTATGCCAAATGGACAAAAAACAGCGACATTGCTGTAAAAGATTTATGGCAAAGTAAAACAGCACCCTACCCTGGCGATTTTTACCGCATACCCGCATTTGCAGTAACAAACGACGGAGCTCTGCTTGCCGTAACCGACTTACGGTATGGAAATCCTAGTGATTTGGGCAATGATCACCGGATTGACTTATTAATTAAACGCTCGGAAGATAACGGTAAAGCATGGTCGGAAGCTGTCAATATTACAAAAACTTTACCTACCGATAAAACAGGCTACGGAGACGCCGCCATCGTCGCCGACCGCGAATCGAATGATGTACTTATCTTGTGTGTACACGGTAATGTAACATATCAAGCCGGAAATGCTTCGAATCATCTGAAGGTTATTCAATTTGTCTCCCACGATGGGGGCAAAACCTTTCCCGATTCGGGGAAAAAAGATATTTCCGATACGATTTTCGGGTTTAACTCTTCGTGGAAAAGTTTGTTTTTCGGTTCGGGCAGAATTATGCAGTCGCGTTATATTAAAACCGGCAACCATTACCGCATTTACTCGGCTCTGTTAAGCAAAGGCTACGGCAATGCCGTCGCATATTCCGATGACTTCGGTTCTACGTGGAAGCTTTTGGGAAATCCAGCCACACCTCCTATTTCCAACGGAGATGAGGCGAAGGTAGAAGAACTGCCAGACGGCAGCGTTATACTTTCCAGCCGTAACGGTACTGCAAACGGTAGATTGATAAATATTTTTACGTATAGCAATCCAGATACGGGTGCGGGAAGTTGGAGCTCAAAACAATTTTTGAATCTCGGAAGTGGAAGAGGTACAAACGGCGAAATTCTTATCGTCAAGGCGCGTAAAACTACCGGAGCAAAAGAGCCGGTCTACCTTGCATTCCAATCACTGCCTGGCGTATGGAATCGAAAAAATGTTACCATCTACTGGCGCGAGCTGCCGAAGGGTACTATAAGTGTAAACGATTTTGTTTCGGCTTCCGCATGGAACAGCCACAGCTACTTGGTGCAAGACGGAGACAGCGCCTATTCGACTATGGATGTACAACGCGACGGCGGTATCGGCTTTTTATACGAAAGAAATACACGCGGGCTTGACTACGACATAGCCTACAAAAATCTGCCCATCGATGTCATCACAAACGGCGCTTATGAAGCTATTTTTCTCGGTACGGGTTCAAAGCAGTGCCCCTACACCGATTTGGAAGGCAAGCCCGTTGCAGAAAGTGTAAAAAACTACTATCAAAAAGAAAAACTGCACTGGAAATAATAACTGCCGGATGGTTTTAATGGGTTATCCCCCACGACTGAAGGAGGTACGCCGAAAATAAATGCTCAACGTATACTCGATACGCCTCAGCTTTATTTTCGGCGTGCGACGCAGTAATTGCCCGCCTATTTTCAAAAAGATTACACTTTGAATTTACCGACTTCCACTGCCAAACTTTCAATACTTTGTTTATTCTTATGTGTAATCTCATTTGCTTCCGTTACGGCATTATCAATTTGTTCCGCTCCGGAGGCCATTTCATTCATACTGTCGGTAATAACGCTTGCCGAATCATTTAGTTTGTGAATATCTTTTGCAATGTTTTCCCCACTACGCAAAATGTTTGCAGAACCGGTACTTACCTCGCCGGTTACACCCGACATCTCATTCATCGTATCGAGTACAGTGCGGCTGCAAGAGGACTGTTCCTGCATCGCAGTAGTAATCTTATTGCTGATAGCCTTTACCTGATCGGCAAGGGTAAAGATACTGTTAAAGGTTTCTTCAACAGTGTGGGAAATACCTGAAAGCCTTTCTATCTCATTGCTGAAATTTTTAAGAGTCGCGGTAATAGTCTTTCCTTGGGTGGCAGAATCTTCGGCGAGCTTGCGGATTTCGTCCGCAACGACGGCAAAGCCTTTCCCCGCTTCACCGGCATGGGCAGCCTCAATTGCCGCATTCATAGCCAATAGGTTCGTCTGACTTGCAATATGCTGAATTACACTGCTTGCTTCAAGCAAGCTGCCTGATTCTTCGGTAATCTTTTGGGTAATAGTATTTGAGTTCCCGATTGTTTCTTTTCCGTCTGAAGTCGCTTGGTGCAGATTTTCAATCAAAGCCTCGCTTGCTCCGAGTGTCTTGGCAACTTCTTGTATATTCTCTACCATATATTCTATCGATTTGGAGGACGCTGCAACACTTTCTACCTGTTTTTGAACATTTGCATTTAATGCTTCTATCGCCTCTTTAATTTCGTCAACTGATGATACGGCATCTGCAACATTTTCGGACTGAGAAACAACCTGCTGTTTAACATTTGCAATATTCATATTTATTTGGTGAATAGATGCCGCAGTTTCGGTCATATTGCAGGAAAGCTCATCCCCTATCTGTTGCATAATACCGGTATTCTGCCCTACAAGTAGAATTGATGCCCGTATTTTTTCAATAGTTTTATTAAAAAAATAGGCGATATGAGCAATTTCGTCATTTCCATTGACCGGCAGTGAAGCCGTTAAATCGCCATCGCCTTCTGAAATACTTTGCAGTGCCGTCGTAATATTCCGCAACGGTGTGCTGATTCTTCTTGCAAAGAAAATAGCAATAATATCGGCTATTATAAAAATCAGAATAATAATTCCCAGCATTTGGAACAATGATGTGATAATCGGAGCCTTAAGCTCTTGGTATGGTAAGCGTGCAGTAAACAGCCATCCGCTGATAGGCACCTTTGATGCGGAAATAATATAGTCTGTTCCTTTATATTGAACAATAGAAGGCTCCTGCTTTCCGTTCAGCGACTGTTCGATAAATGTTCCGATTTGACTAAAGGCCTGATTGCTTTTAGCGAGTAAAATAGGATTTTCTTGATCACGAACAGCCTCTTCATCAGGGTCGGCAATAACGGTACCATCCCGCCCATTGATAGAACAATAACCGGCCTGTCCGACAGGCGTTGTTTTCACCAGTACAGATAAGCTTTCAGCTAACGTATCGATTCCAAGTACACCGATAACTTTTTCTCCGTCAAAAACAGGAACAGCCAGCAAGCAAATAAATTTTTTGTCCATCATCGCAAAGTACGGTTCCGTAATAAAAAATTTACCGCTCATAGCCGTTCTAAACCATTCGGAATTTGCCGCATTATAACTCGGCCCCGTCGCACAAAAGCCTGTACCATCAGCCGGCGTAAAAGAAAACCGAAGAAATGCTTTGTTATATTGAA
>CAJPPE010000214.1 GCA_905372345.1 uncultured Treponema sp.
ATTCTATCCTTATCTATTTGTTCATTTTTTACTTGGCTTGGTTGCTTCCTTTGCTTATGTTTTTTTTATGCCCATAAAAGAAACCGTTCTGCCGGTATCTTTATTTTCATGGAAAATTCGTGAATCGATATTGTTGTTTATTTTTTATTTTCCTTTTATATATACGTCTGCATTAATCTTTGCTTATCCTATTATTTTTGCAAAATTCGGCCCCGAAAAAATGCAGAGGCGGTCATCCGCTATGATTCGCTTTGTTCAGCATTTTTTTATTTTTTCTCTTGCCGTTTTATCTTTCTATGTGGTTTTGGCCGAAGCCGTTAAGCCTATTTTAATGGAATATCAATCAAGATCCGTTTATCAAACCCTTACATATAAAGAATATACTAAACTTGCAAAAGAAGCATATAGCAGGAATGACTATAGCCAAGCCGGAGATCATATTGAATGTGCGTTGAGTATATGGCCTCAGTCGGAAGAAGCGATGCAGCTGAATGAAAAGATTAAGATTGCCAAAGAAAAACTTTCCATCGATAACACCGATTCTGTTTTAAGGAAAACTTTTTCGGCAGAAGATAATGTGAGCAATATGACTGCCGAAGCTGCCTTAAAAAGAGCGGAAAGAGCCGCTTTAACATTAGATTTTTATACGGCTCATTATTATGCAAAACTCGCTATGCAAACTTTTCAGGATGGGGATCCTTTAAAAATTGATGCAGAAAATCTTGCAGTGCGGGCTTGGGCCGAAGTTGAAAAAGGCTTGGCTTCATATAAAGATGCTCCCTCTATTGCCTTATATAAAAGTAAAAAGGCAGCCTATGAAGCTTTACAGAGAGGAGATTATCTAAAAGCTTATTACTCATTTTTACAGATTGAAGCGTCTGTTAAGGCCTTAAATCCTGATCAAAAAGATCCTGAAGTTGAACGGCTTTTAAATCTATCTAGGATTGAGCTTGAAAAAA
Source organism: uncultured Treponema sp. (assembly GCA_905372345.1). Taxonomy (GTDB): domain Bacteria; phylum Spirochaetota; class Spirochaetia; order Treponematales; family Treponemataceae; genus Treponema_B. Next base: position 960 of record CAJPPE010000214.1, read on the forward strand.
ATGTTTTTTTTACGGATGAGCTTAAAAATATTCCCAACTTTATAATGAGGGGAGACATAAGTTTTACCGTCGGAGAGCATAGCCATGAATATGCCGGAATAAAAATACAAGGCATCTCTCATGGAAGCTCCAGTTTACATAATGAAATATATCTTATGAATGTTTCATATACGCGTTTAGGAATATCCAATACCGAAAAATGGTCTATAATTATTCCTTATGCAAAACTTATAGAAGTTGTAGACGATGAAGGAAAAAACAGGTTGATGCTTCAAATTTGTTCAGTTGATAGATATTCTGAAGAAGATACCATTTATCCCAAGGTTTTGTCCGGAGAACTTCCAAAGGAAAACGCCCATAATATTTTACTTCCCATGACCATGACCGATTTTCTTTTAATTGAAAAAGCTATAAGCGGACCTTGGAGTATGAAGATATCCGATTTGTACTATTTTAGTTTGATAGCCGAAAAGTACGGTTTAAAAAAGGAAGCCTATTTGAGCGAGGTACTATACCGCTTGGCTGAACCGATTTTATTATTGTGCGTCTCTTTACTTGCTCTTATATTGGCTTGGTGTTTTAGAGCATTGCCCGGGCGAAGACTAAAGAAAAGGCTTTTTTTGTTTTATCCTCTTTGTCCCTTTTTGTCTTATATCTTAATGGAAACATTTAGATATATCTTTAAGCTGCAAATTGCGTTTTTTGTTTGTTTGACACCGCGGTATGTATCTCTTATAGTTTTCAGTTTGCCTGTCATAGCTCTTATTTTTTTGATTACTACGCTTATTTATCAGCGTTCGGAATAAAAGGCTTACAATTCTTTGAAAACTATGATAAAATACCGAATACAATTTTAAGGAGGTTTTAAAGTGTCTTTATTATTTTCCGGTTTTAAAATTAAAAATATAGAGCTTAACACAAAATTGGTAATGCCTCCTATGGCTTCCGAAAAGGCTGATGAAGGCGGCCTTGTCAGTCATGCTCTTTGCGATTATTATGATGAAAAAACAAAGGGTGCCTATATAGGTCTTGTAATAACGGAACACTCTTATGTCAGCCCTGAAGGAAAGGCTAGTGCCGGTCAGCTTTCTATTTCAGATGATTCTACAATTGAAGGGTTTAAAAAACTGGTTTCCGTTTTACATAAAAACGGATCAAAGGTTATTGCTCAGATTTCTCATGCCGGAGCGGCAGCTCATCACGAGATAACCGGATATGATGTTTTAAGTTCAAGTTCCGTAATGATTCCGCGTAAAAGCTCGAATTACGAATTGCCTAAAGAAATGAGTCAGCGGGATATCGATAAGGTTATAAACGATTTTGCTCAAGCTGCAAGGCGTGCGAAGGAAGCCGGCTTTGACGGTGTGGAAATACATTCTGCCCACGGCTATTTATTGAACCAGTTTTTTTCGCCGATTATGAATAAGCGTACGGATAAGTACAAGGGTTCTTCTATCGAAGGCAGAACAAGACTTCATCTTGAAATCATAGAGGGCATTCGTAAAATGACCACCCCCGGTTTTTTAATTGCTGTCCGTTTGGGGGCTTGCGATTATATTTCCGGCGGAAGCTCGCTTGAAGATTCCGTAGAGGCTTGCCTGCTTTTTAAAGAAGCCGGAGTTGACTTACTCGATATTTCGGGTGGCTTTTGCGGATATACCAATCCTGAACTTGAAGAAGAAGGATGGTTCAGCCGCATAACTCAGGCCATAAAGGAAAAAGTAGAGGTACCTGTAATTCTTACGGGAGGAATTGTAAGCCCCGAAGCTGCCGAAAATATTTTGATAGAAGGAAAAGCTGATTTAATCGGGGTGGGCAGAGCTCTTCTCAATGATTCCGATTGGCCTAAAAAAGCAATGAAAAAATTGGAAGGCTAAAAATAAAACAAAAAAATTTGGAGATATAGAGATGAAAATTTTTTCTTTTTTAGAAGAAGTGTATGGATTTAAAAGCCATAAAAAAGGATATTCCGGACGATATCAAGGATTTTATTGCGTCTGTGATGTAGATTTATCTGCAAGAGAATGTAAACTTTCTTTTGGGGCTTATAAAGATGGTGATGAAGCTGCTTTGGCTCAGTTATTGGAACCTCTTAACGCTTTAAAGAATGTAAAATTCAATGTTGAAAAGTCTAGGATTATTATCAATTATAAGATGCTCAGTGCCCTGATGGCATCAAAAGAGAACGAAAAGAATAAAGAGTTCTTTGAACGGATTACAGGTATTCTTATTCCTATCTTAAAAGAAAATAATTATCAAAGCGGAGGTTTTGTCAGCGGTAAAGATGACGGTTCTGTAAAACTTGCAAAGTTTGGAAGCGAATATTTATTTTTAACCGAAAACGAATTCCAAGACCTCGGGATGGATTTAAAATTTAAAAAAGAAGCCGACAGAGAAAAAAGCGAAAATTTTTTGTTGGGAATTTTAGGTATTATTGGAGTTGGTATCGTAGGCGTGATTTTATATGCTTTAGTAGGGCGAGCCGGTTATTATACCTGGCTGGTTCCGGCCTTATTATCTATTGGTGCATCAAATCTATACAAAAAGTTAGCCGGAAAATTAACAATAAAAGCCCTCGTATTTATGTTTGTAATTTTAGCGGCAACTTTGATTGCCGGAACATATTTCGAATATGCTTGGCGGCTTTATGATATGGTGCGGGCTAAATTTGATGTAGCTTTTTCTGAAGCTTTTAAAAAACTCGGCTCTTTAATTTTTGAAGAACCCGATTTAAAAGCAAGTTTGTTAAAAGATTTGGGAATTAACGGCGGCATTTTAATATTTTGTACCATCATAATGTTTGTTTCGTCTTATAAGGCTGAGATTAGATTTAAAAAGCTGGAATGGGTATAAT
>CAJPPE010000215.1 GCA_905372345.1 uncultured Treponema sp.
CTTAAACATAACTACTCCAATGCCTCATAAATATTGTAAACTTAATCTTACAAAAAAGTATAATATATCGAGCCGATGTTGTCAATAGTTTAGATATTTAGAAAAACTTGAAAATAAAACGAAGTGAAAATCTACTGCAAGGCAGGTAAAGATGAATTTAATGGGTAATTCTCATCGACATTACCCATTAAATTCCAAGAATTATTTTTTTTATTCTTTTTCAATCATATCAGACATATCAGCGACACAATAGGTACAGACCAAGTCTCCGGCAACATTGTTCATCGTTTCAAACATATCAAGGATAGGATTGATACCAAGGGCGAGTCCGACTATAATAGCAATCTGCCCCGGATCCAAATTCATATTCTGCAAAATAATGAATAAGAGCATCAAGCTGCCGCCCGGAACACCGCCTGCACCGACCGAAGCAAGAACCGTTGTAATTACCAAAACCAAAAGGGCTGTAAAGCCGATATCCGCTCCGAACATATTGGCGGCCAAAACAGCAAACATAGGTAAGTGAACACATACGCCGTCCATATTTACGGTTGAACCTAATGGAAGAGAGAACGATGAAAGGTTATCGCTTATGTGCAATGTTTCTTTTGCTGTTCGCAATGATACGGGAAGAGAGGCGGCAGAGCTTCGGGTAACAAAGGCCGTCAGCATGGGCTCGCGTATCTGCAGCATAATCTTAATCGGGTTCTTGCGTGTAGAGATCGCAATCATGACAGGATAAACAATGAAGACCATTACAAGAATACCGATGACAACACCGAGGGTAAGCATTACATAAGGTCCGAAAAGTTTTGAACCGTATTGTGCAAAGTTTACGGAAGTCAAACAAAATACACCGATAGGCGAATAAGCCAAAATCCAGTCAACCATTTTAAATACGGTTTCTTTACAAGTATCAATGATATTTAAAAATAGTTTTACACCTTCCTGCAATTTTGCATCATTTTTCTCTGAAATTATTTTTAAAGCAATACCGAATGCAATTGCAAAAACGATGATAGCCAAAAAGTTTCCTTGAGCCAGAGCCTTAAACGGGTTTTGGAACATTCCTAAAAATACATCGGCAAGAGAGCCTGCGGAAGCCGGATTAACTTCGGCCGAACCCATACTCATCAAGCTTGCCCATTCGGCATGAGAAGTTCCCGATCCCGGATTAAAGGCGAGAGCAAGGAAGGATCCTACAATCGCTGCAAACAATGAAGTAATAAAATACCAAATTATAACCTTAACGCCTATCTTACCGAATTCCTTTGTAGGTAAAGATGCAGCACCGGAAATAAGAGACAAAAAGATAACCGGAATAACGATCATCTTTAACATAGATACAAGGATATTTCCAAAAGGCGATACCCAAGTTACATAGCCACCGACATCGACACCTGTTTGCCAAAGACCGATACCGACAACCAAACCAAGGATGAATGCGATAAAAATCATCCATACAAGCTTTTTATTCATCAGCTCCCTCCTAATTTTTAAGACTAAGAAAAACTTAGTCAAAGCTAACAATGATTTTATCATTGAACAAACAAATTTTCAAGTCTTTTTTTTACTTTTTCTTTTTTTCAACCATAAACTTTGTAACAAGCCGAGGCAGACTTCCGCCAAGGCCTCTCTTTTTACTGCACTGCGTTCATCTTCTACATACATCCGATATTTTTCGTTAGAGAGTTCTAATGTCAACTTTTGAGATGGACGCTAGGTATAAAGGCTTTTCAGAAGGTACTTATAACAATAAATGTGAAACAGCCAAACTTATGAAAATGGAAAAACTGGATATGTCTTTAATTAAAAAGATAACCGGTCTTCCCGAAGAAGAAATCGAAAAACTGTAAATTAGAGGAGGTATAGCCAGCGGAGCTTCAAGGCGTACAGCCGGCGAAGCTTCAAGGCTAAGACACTTTTTCGGATAAAAAATTTCTTGACCTCGAAACTTCGTTGGTTGTTTTCCTCCCCTAGAGCCTGATGTACCACCTTATAAGATCCATACCGTTTTTTAGCCAAAAAAATTTCGAGTCGCTAAAGCGGCTGACACAGTGCAGGTCAATCTTATTTAAAAAAATTTACTGCACCACATATTTTGCCTGTTCGGTTTCACCGCTTTACCGCCAAGGATGGCGGTGGTTTCAAACTTCCAAGAGTTTTAGACGCAAGTCTAAAACTCTAAGATGAAAAATGTACAGGACGTACATTTTTCATCGGCTCAAGGCCGACAAGCCAAGCGGAAGCCAAGAAAGTTGTCCCTGATCGTAGCGACTGTTTCATTACGCATACCTAAAGTGCATACATACGCGAAATCATTCCAACTGCCGCCTCGTCTAACGCTGATTGATCCCGTAGTTACCCCCTGTGGATCCAATACAAAGTTTTCTCCATCAACCACATCTCCAGCTGCAGGATTAGCATCAAATCTATCCCAGCACCATTCGGCGATGTTACCTGTCATATCATGTATACCAAGTGCATTCGCAACTTTACTTCCTACCGCATCCGTCTTAGTTGTCTGAGGAGTTTGATGAACCCAATTACTTCCGTCCCACCATTTATCATATATGGCAACCTTTTTAAGTTCATCGCGTAAACTTTTCCAAGTTTCCCCTTTGGGTAGGATCAGTCTATCAAAGCCTATAGGCTTTTTCGCTCCGCTTGCACTGTTTAGTTTGGTAAGCCATACATCGCCGTATTTATCAGCATTTGCTCTATCGTTTCCCTGCCAGCGTGCAGCATATTCCCACTCAGCTTCAGTCGGAAGCCTAAAGCCTTTTTTACTCATATCGGCATAGGCTTTATCGCAAGTAACTGCATCCATCGCATCTTTTAATACTGTAGTATCGGTTTTGCTTTTGCGGTATACACAGTGTTCTATTCCTTTTTCTTTTTCCGTATACGCATTACACCACACTATACAGTCTCGCCAACTTACCATTGTTACAGGATGATTTTTATTTGTTGTGACATCAGCTCCATCAGTACCGTGACTACCTTCTCTTCCCTGATTAACAAACTTATACCCGTTTGCAGGTTGTACCGCCCAATCGTAAACATCTTTCCAAAGTTTGTATGTTACCTCTGTTTTGCCGAGCTTGTAAGGGCTCAATTTTACCTTCCTGTCGGCTATAAATACACCTTTCCACTTCTTATCACCATAAGGAACCGGATATTTAGGAGCCATACCTACAATGCCTGTTGTCGGAGGTATTATTTTTATAAAGCCGTCGCCTGCAGGTTCAAAAGAACCTACATCGGGCGGTGTGGGCGTTTCTCCGCCGGTATTTCCGCCTGCATTGTTCGGACAGGCTGTAAGGGCCATGGCCAATATTGCGGCTATGATGAGCGCCGCGACTCCCTTGACTGTGAAGGCTTTTGCCTTCTTGTTTTTGTTTGTTTTAAACTTTGTCATAGGTTCCTCCTGTCAAAGTTAATTTGTAATTTAACCGCGGAGCGATCAAAAATGTGCGTCCATGCACATTTTTGATTTTAGAGTTTTGCGTTCCTTGCGGTTTTTTATGTGAGTAAATTTGTTTGTGTTTGATTGTTTTATTTGGGCACAGCTTACCCTCAGCTGTGAAGCTGTGAAACTGTGAAACTGTGAAGCTGTGAAGCTGTGAAACTGTGAAGCTGTGAAGCTGTGAAGCTGTGAAGCTGTGAATTTTGCTCGATACGATGCTTTATGTCAAGTGTTTTTTCAAAACTTTTTGTACTTTTTTTATGAGAATGATTGTAACTGCCGATGGTGCGTTTGTCTATCATTACGGTACAGTGTAACACGTTTCCACACAAATATCAACC
>CAJPPE010000216.1 GCA_905372345.1 uncultured Treponema sp.
CCAATATACTAGCACATATAATTACCATTGTCAAATACTTATACAATATTTTTTTGATAATGCTGTCAATATGTCAACACCCTATTCTTCCAGCACTCCAAGTTTTTCAAAAATAAAAAAGATAAGGCTTAAAGCTACGGCAACGAGGGAGGCTAAAACCATTCCCTTAAATTCGATTTCTCCGAATTTTATGCTGAGGCCGCTCAATCCTGTGGTGAATACTATCGAGGTTAGGATTAAGTTTTTTGATTTTGAATAATCAACCTTTGAATCTACTAAAAGGCGTATTCCCGAGGCACCTATCATTCCATAGAGCAAGAATGTGATTCCGCCGATAACGTTCCCGGGCACGGTACGGATTAGGGCAGCTAGCGGGCTTATAAAGGCCATACAAATTGAAATGATTGCGGCTCCTGCAATTACATAAACACTGTAAATACCTGTAACAGCCATAACTCCTATGTTTTCGCCGTAGGTTGTAGTGGGCACTCCGCCGACAAGGCCTGAAAGAGCTGTCGAAAAATTATCGGCAAAGATACTCCTATGAAGGCCGGGATTTTTTAATAGGTCTTTTCCGATGATGTTGGAAGTTACTACCTGATGACTTATATGTTCGCTTGTGATAACCAAAAGAACGGGAAGCATTGTGATAACTGCCATGAGATCGAATTTAGGAAGCTGAAAATGGGGAAGGGTAAAAAGTCCTGCTTCTCTTATTATCGAAAAATCTACCATACCGAAAAAGACTGCGGCTATGTAGCCTGCAATGCTTGCAATTAAAATAGAAATGGTAGATAAAAAGCCCTTAAAAAGAACCGAACCCAAAACGGCAGCTCCTATCGTAATAAAAAAGACTATTATGTCGCCCCGTGAGGCCGATTCCGTCATGATATTTGCCCCGATAGTTCCGCCTCGAACAGTGAGTCCCGTAAGTTCAAAACCGATCAGGGAAACGACGGCTCCCATAGCAGCAGGCGGAAGGATGACATTTATCCATGAGGTTCCGAACTTATAAATTATAAAGGCTATGAGGCAGCCTAAAAGTCCTGTTACTATAAAGGCCCCTTGGGCATACTGAAATCCTATGGAAGAAATAATCAGGCCGGCAGGTCCTAAAAAAGCAAAGCTTGAACCCAAGTAGGCGGGTGCTTTTCCCTTTGTTATGGCTATAAATAAAAGGGTTCCCACTCCGTTCATAAATAATACGATGCCTGCATCAATTCCGAATATAATCGGAACTAAAACCGAGGCGCCGAACATTGCAAATGTATGTTGAATACTTAAAGGTAAGAAAAGCCCCGCCGGAACTTTTTCGTCAACTTGATAAATTCTTTTATGTGACATGCTAATCTCCATCGGGGCTGTATGATACCGTTAATTTATTAATAAGTCAATTGGTTTAATCTTTTTTTATCTTTTCAAATACCGTTATCAGGCCCCAGCCTGCAAGCATACAGAGGACTGCAGCCAGCCTCATCGAAGGCAGCAGTCAGCCATCGGGGAGCATGTGACGGATTGAACCGGCAACCAGCCCTAAAATAAAGGCGTAGGTTATCTTGGGAAATTTCTCCATTAAAAAACCGATTAAACGGGCAGAAAGAATGAAGCCGGCTAGAACGCCTAAACCTATAGGAATCAGCACCGGAATGTTAAGGTCTGTAATGGCTTTGATTACTGTATAATAAGCACCCAGTATCAAAAGGATGAAGGAACCGGATATACCCGGAATTACCATTGCGGCAGCTCCTGCAAAACCTATAAGGAATAAAAGGATAAAATTGCCGAGGCTCAATGTTTCTATGGCCGCATCCGATGAAGCCGCCGCACCTTTAGAAAAGTATAGGGCAAGCATTATACTTAAACCTATAAAAAACCAAACAATTTTGGAGACCTTTGTAAAAGAGCTCTCTTTTTCTTTTTCGCGTACAAGGTCAAAGATTATAAAGATGCTTCCCACAATGAGGCCTACAAAAAAGAAATTGGTCTGTATGGGAAATCTTTCATAAACAAGTTTAAAAAGGCGTGCAAATAGGAGAGCTCCTAGGCCCATGCCTCCGAAAAGGCAAAGGTAAATTTTAAAATTAGCTTTGATAGTCTTGATGTCAAGGCTTGCCGCTCCTATAAGGTCGGAATAAACTCCAAAAACGACGGCTATTGTTCCGCCTGAAACTCCGGGTATAACATTTGCTATACCTACTGCAATACCTGCTATTATCTTCTTTATATAGTTTAACATTGCTTAAATATACATAAATTTTACAATATAAACAATACAATAGACACAATCTATAAAAATTTGGTATAATACGAAAATGTTATACCATATTGCAGAATTGCTTGGTCCTTATTTCGGGCCGATGAGACTTTTACAATCCTATGCCGTTTTAATTTCTTTAGGCTTGTTTTTGGGCTTTTTAATCACGGTTTTACTCTTGCCTAAATTTTATTCCAAATTGCCGAAAGACAGAGGCCGGGAGTTTACCGTAAATCCCGAAGCTGCCGTAGGAAAACCTACGGGGGGCGGAGTGGTGTTTATTTCTATCTTCGTGCTCTGTGTTTTTTTGTTGATTACACCTACCGTTACACAGAGTCTTGTTTTGGTTATAACCTTTGCCGTTATGTTGACGGGATTTTTAGATGACAGATCTGAAAAGTCATGGGGAGAATATTTAAAGGGCGGCTTGGATTTTATTTTATCGGCCGCGACAGCCCTTGTTATTTTTTATATCTATTTTGAAGGAAAGGTGTCCTTTTGGCTTCCTTTTACATCGAACCTTATTGAGGTGCATCCTATTGTTTTCTTTGCCGTTTCCATAATTATTTTGTGGATTTCAATTAATACAACAAACTGTACTGACGGAGTTGACGGCCTTTCGGGGACTCTTATTCTCTTAGCCCTTGTTTCCCTCGGTGTAGTTTTTTATTTTATTTTGGGACATGTGAAGGTTGCAGCCTATCTTCTGATTCCCAATATCAACACGGGAGCAAAATGGGCTGTTATGATTTTTACCCTTTGCGGAGTTCTTACGGGCTATCTTTGGCATAATGCCTATCCGAGTAAGGTTCTTATGGGAGATGCCGGCTCGCGTGCTTTGGGATTTTTTATCGGCGTGCTGGTAATTATTTCACGGAACCCTTTTATCCTTTTGATGACGAGCGGGGTTATCCTCATAAACGGAGGAACGGGTATTTTAAAAGTGGTTATGCTCCGCTTTTTTAAAATCCGTATTTTTAAAAACATCAGGTTTCCCCTTCATGACCACATGAAAAAGAATTTGCAGTGGTCGCCGACTCAGGTTTTAATCCGATTTGTGATTATTCAAATCTTAATTACGATTGTGATTTTAGGAATTCTATTTAAGATTAGATAAGCTTATAATTTTTAGGACGATGAGTTTTTTATCGAGGTTTGAGCCTCTTTTAGGTTCTGAAAATTTAAAGAAAATTGAAAACGCTCGGATTGCGGTTTTCGGTTTGGGAGGCGTAGGAAGCTATACTGCCGAGGCTCTTGCTCGAAGCGGGGTTGCCCAAAACGGGGCAGGGCAGCTTATTTTGATTGACGGCGACAAGATAGAAGAAAGCAATATCAACCGACAGCTTTATGCCCTTTATTCTACCATCGGAAAAGCTAAGACCGAAATTGCAATGGAGCGTATTGCCGATATAAATCCGGCATGTAAAATAGAAGCTGTAAATTCTTTTATCCTGTCCGATAATTTTTATAAAATCTTAGGCGAAGATTTTTTTAAAGAGGTAGATTTTATAGTTGATGCCGTCGATACAATAGCCCTAAAACTTTTTCTTGCA
>CAJPPE010000217.1 GCA_905372345.1 uncultured Treponema sp.
CCGTCAATTCCCCATAAAATGGACGGAACGGAAAAATCTTCAATCAGCAATGTATCAATCATTCCGAAAGGTTCAAATACATTAGCACTGTAAACAGGAATAGTGTATTTCGGATTAACTTCCGAGTTTAAAACCCGACGCCCAATCGAAATATTGAAAATAGATTCATCGGACAGGCGCAATGTTTTGCCTGTTCCTTGTTGTGCCATAGTATCAAGCTCCTCAAAAACTTTTTCAATCTTCCGTTTATTTTCTTCAATAGTTTTTTGTGCAGTACTGTATTCTTCATCAACTTTTTCACATTCCGCAACAATTTGTTGTTGGATATTCAAAGGCGGGAGAGGGATTGATATATTTGTAATCTCCTCGCGAGAAATAGAAGAGAATGTTACTCCTAAATGCCCTGCAATGGTTTCATTTATCAAATCTAAATAGTGAAATAAATATAATCCTGTTTTTTCATTATTACACCGTATTGCAGATAGTCCTCGCCCAATACAAATATTTTCAAACGGATTTATATTGACATTTCCAACAGGAGCACGAACAGACATTAAAATATCACCTTGTACAGACTCCTTTGTTACTGATGTAGTCCAAATGACAGGATTATTCAAAAATTTGAATCCAAATTCTTTTTTACCTTGATAAAAAGGAATTCCGTTTTTCCGGTCATTATAATATTTTGATTCGGGTGACTGTCCTGATATAATTTCTGCTATCTCTCCCAACTTTACCAGAGGATACCTACTTTTTATTTCACTTTTTTTATCTGTGGCGAGTTTAAGAGCTTTATCAAACTTTACTCGGTTAAAATCAAGCATAAAGTGTAAAGGGATGAGCGAAGCAAATTCTTTTAGATTATCCGGGATTATTACAGGCTTTTTTTCAAAAGCGGTACGGATAAGCGTATTCAGTTTTGCGGTGTCCTCAAAGTCGGCAGGATTAAAAAGCGGTGTTCCAATATGCTGTATGCCCTTATTATGTGCAAGCTCGTCAGCTTCTTTTTCATTAGTAACGCCGAGATATTTTATCCCCTCATTGCCTTTTGCACCGCTCCATTCGTAGCCTAAGAAAGCTTTCATTTCTTTAGTTGCGGCAGGCGATCGTATCACCACCACCTCTTGCCCGTTCGTCATAGCCAAACAAAAAAACAAAAGCTTTTCCTGTTCAATTTGACAAACCGAATAATAAATATGTTTTTCAAGCTCATCGCTTTGCATTTCTTTTGTATATTTACCGCTTATCTTCTTTTTTTGAATAGCTTTTGCTTTGGTGTCATTTGAAAACTCTGTAATATACTCCTTAAATATTTCATAAGAGCCTAATGCTTTTTTCCAATCAGCGGTATAGGTAAAAAGAGCTTTATAATCTTCCGTCTTTACGCCTATATGCGTACAATAAGCTTCAAACAAGTGATAATCTTCAAAGACAATATCTTTACGCGTATCATTATGAAACCAGCTTTGTATGCGGTTTTTATAATGGTCATCAAGTACCGGATGTGTTTTCTTTTTACGCAAAAAAAGTGTTACCGTATTTGTACCTGTTTGACCGAATGTTCCCGAACCGAATTCCGCAATGGCGATAATATCAAACGTGCACAAGATAATTTCACGGCATTTAATATACATACCGCCATTACTTAAAATAGAAGAAGGGAGGATAAGAGCTGCAATGCCTTCATCACACAAAAGCTGTGCCGCACGTTCGATGAAAAATGTTTCTATGGCATTATTTTTAACCGTATCGTTTACGAATTCCGTTAAACGAAAGCGTTTTTTATCGGCAGCGTTTAAGGTTTCTAAAAATCCTTTTACGCTGTACGGCGGATTAGAAACTAAAATGGAATAACTGTTATCTTTGACGCTCTTTTTGCCGGTTATATGTGAAAGAGCATCGGCATAGATAATATTTATATCATCCTGCCCGTACATAAACGCAGCAACTTTAGAAACTTTAGAAAGTCGATATTCTTTTTCGATACCGGTAATTGCCGAATAATATTTCTTTAAATGTTTCTTTTCGACAAATCTTTTAATCTGCTGAGCGTATTCATTTAAAAAATGTCCCGCTCCGCAGGCATAATCAATAACACGGGGCGCTTGTTCCGTTCTGTTTATCATCGTTTGTAAGGGCAAAGACGAAATGATAAAGCGCACAAGCGGCTGAGGAGTAAAAAACTGTCCTTCACTTTGCTTTACTCCTTGATTTAAAAAACCTTCAAATAAATCGCCTAAAAACTGATTTTGTTCCTCCGTTTTTAATTTAATATTTTCAAGCATTTGCACTACTTTTAAGAGGATAACCGCATTTTGGCGGAAAAGATTTTCATTATGTACTTCGATAAAAGAAAAGTCGCTGTTTGTAAAAAACTTTAATTGCTTAAAATATTTTAAAACAGTATCGCGGGTAGCATCGGGATCATTTTTAAAAAGATAAAATGCATTGTATATATCATTATTATCAATGTAGATAACATCTTCCGATAAAAACTGTTCCATACCTATCTTATATAATTTTTGCAGGCGGTCTTGTAAGCTAAAATAATCATCATAGGCAGCGCCTTTCCAATGAAAAGCGAGTTCTTTGGAATTTTCTTTTTCATCAACTACCTTTGCTAAAAATAAATTGACTAATTTATCAAAAGCATTTTCTCTGCCTGATACATTATGCTGCCGTAAAATTTTTGCAAATTCGTGATATTTTTTCTGCATTGAAGCGTAATCGATTTCTTTTAAATCTCGAGCGGTGTAATTTTGCTTACCTATGTTATACGCTTGCATATCATCTTCAAAAAGCCCCACAGAGGAAAAGTCTTTTTTATATGTTTCTTTCCATACATCAAAAAGCTCTTTGTTGTTTCCGGCCTTTGCATAGCTTTTGGGATTTTCCAAAGTTTCTAAAAGTTTTTCATTATCTTTTACCCTTATAAGATGATATTCGGTTTGTATTTTGCCGTCTGCAAAACCGCTTGTATAAAGACAGAGAAAACTTGTTGCCCGCTCTTGCTGAAAGTAACTGAAAAGTTGAGCTCCGTCCTTTAAAGTAGTTTCCCACGCATGATTAAATTCGTCCCCTTGCGTTTTACATTCAATAATTAAAAGAGATTTTTTTTCTCCGTCCTGATCTATTGTCCTGACCCAGATATCCGCCCTTCCGCTTTTGCCCGAATGTCCGAGCTTCCAAAGCGGTTCAAGCTCCATATCGCAAGGTTTATACCCCTTTTCAAGCAAACGGCACACACATTCAAGCACGACAAAATTCTCATTTTGACTGAAATTCGTCGTTGTATTTGCTCCGGTGTCTATTTCAGGAGGATAGATGATTATTTCTTTGGAAAAATCAACTTGAATATCACAATTATGTTGTTCAAAATGCTTGGAAAATATTGAATCCGATTGAATGAATCTTAGTTTCTTTAATACTTGTTGAAAGTTTGTTTTTGTTATCATCTGCCTATGCCCTAAATCCTCTTAAAATACCCAACGGTTTTATTATACCCGTTTTATGCAAAAAAACAAAGAGGGCATGAGATACGATTTTGATACTAATTTATAGAAAGAAATACCGGTTTTCCCGGCCTACTTACAAACAAAGAACAGCCGTCAGTTCTTGGATTCTTCCCACAATTTTCTATATAGGCCTTCTTCTTTTATCAGCTCCTCATGCCTGCCGCACTGAACAATGTGCCCATTTTCGAGGACCAGAATTTGGCCGGCGTTGCGGAGACTTGTCAGATTGTGAGCAATCATGATGACGGTTTTATCTTTGAGCAATTCCTGTAAGGC
>CAJPPE010000218.1 GCA_905372345.1 uncultured Treponema sp.
ATTTTTACGTGATGAACAGCTTTTTTTTCGGTTAGATTTAACATGAGGCAATGCGAGCTCTTGACCACGCTCGGTTTTTCAAATATAATTCAGGGCATCTCTAAAAACTTTGTTAGATTTTTAGAGATGCCCGACGAGTTTTTTGTAAGTCCTTATATATCAATGACTTACAAAAAACATCGCAAGTGAAATCTAAGGTAAACCTCTAAAAACTGAGGTTTTTAGAGGTTCCCTTCAACAAATTGGAGAAATTATGTACATCAAAAAACTTATCGGAAAAAAATGTTATCTTGCCCCAATGAGGATTGAAGATGCGGAAAAATATGCTGTCTGGGCAAACGATCAGGAAGTATCTGAATATCTTAACTTTGCTTCTTCGATTATAGGCCTTGAAGCCGAGCGCATTATAATCGATAGGATTTCAAAAGAACATAATTACGCAATAGTAGATTCCGAGACCGATGAGCTTATAGGAAATATGGGGCTTATGAGTATCAATCATATAAATAGAACAGCAGAGCTCGGCATCTTTATAGGTAACAAGGCCTACTGGTCAAAGGGTTATGGTACCGAGGCTATGTGCCTGCTCATAAACTATGCCTATCAAAAACTAAATTTAAATAACATAATCTTAAACGTATATTCTTATAATGAAAGAGCTATTAAGGCTTACGAAAAGGTTGGCTTTAAAAAAATAGGCGCAAGGAGAGGAGCTCTAATCCGTAACCGTAAAATGCACGACATAATCTTAATGGATATTATCCCTGAAGACTTTTACGCAAAGCATCCTGAGTTTGAAATAGTTTGATCTATAGATTGATTTATCGGAAAACCTTCTTAGAATAAGCGGCTATGAAAAAACAAAAATTAAGCGGAGCTCAAGGCTTTGAAAGCTATTATTTTTCGATTTTTGGGGAAAGATGGCAGGGCTTAAAAGCCGCCCTTTTAGAAGAAAGGAAACCTGAAGCCTACAGCGAAAACCTCACACAAAACTACTATTTGGATTATGCAAGCATTCAGGCGGCAAGGGCCATGCCCGTCCTTGAAGAAGGGAGCTGCCTCGACATGTGTGCCGCCCCCGGAGGGAAAAGCTTAGTCCTTTTAAGCAGGATTAAAGAAAATGCCGAAATACAGGCAAACGAACTTTCTGCCGATAGGCGGAACAGGCTTATAAGAGTTCTTGATGAACATTTAAGCGAAGAGAACCGAAAACGGATAAAGGTTTCTTCCTATGATGCTTCCCGAATGCCCCGATATGGCCAAGAACTTTATGATAGAATTTTACTGGATGCTCCCTGCTCTTCCGAGAGGCATGTGCTCCAAAACGAAAAATACCTTAAACAGTGGACAGAAGCCCGCATAAAAAATTTAAGCCAAAGACAGTGGGCTCTTTTATCTGCGGCCTTTTTGCTCCTTAAGCCTAAGGGCTTTTTAGTTTATTCTACCTGTGCCCTCGCCGATGAAGAAAACGATTTTTTAATCGAAAAGCTCATAAAAAAGTATAAAGAAAGAGTAAGGCTTGAAGACAAGCTCGATGGCCTTGGCCCCATTTCCCCCGAAAAGACAAGATACGGATTCCGCTTTCTTCCCGATAAGGCGGAGGGAGCCGGGCCCATCTATTTTTCTCTTATTCAAAAGAATTAAGCTTATCTTCTATCCCGCGAAATTAAAATTAAGCGCAATAAGTTTGCCATAGCTGTAAGGGCTGAAGCCACGTATGTTAAGGCTGCAGCCGACAAAACTTTTTTTGCTCCCTTCAGTTCTTCTTGGCTCAAAACGGCATTGTGTTCCAATACTTTTAAGGCACGCCTTGAAGCGTCGATTTCAACAGGAAGGGTTACAAGATAGAATAAAACGGCACAGGCAAAAAGGATAATGCCTATGTTGAGGAGTAAATTCATTCTAAAGATAATACCTGCAAGAGCTAAATAGGGGCCTGCACTTGAACCTATGTTTGCAACCGGAACCAAGGTACTGCGTAAGACCAAGGGGGCATATTTTTCCTTATCTTGAATGGCGTGGCCTGTTTCATGGGCGGCGACTCCTACGGCTGCTATCGAGGTCTTATCGTATACCGGTTCCGAAAGGCGTAAAACCTTGTGAGAGGGGTCATAGTGGTCGCTTAAACTTCCCCCTACCCTTTGGATAGTTACATTAGAAATCGAATTTGATCTAAGCAGGAGGGCTGCAGCTTCTTTCCCCGAAATCTTCCTCATGGTTTGCACTTGGGAATATTTTGAAAAGGCAGACTTTACCTTAAATTGGGCATACAAGGATAACAGCAGGGTCGGAACAACCAAAACCAAATAATAATAATCGAAATACATAAACTCCTCCAAAAAAATTAGAATTTAACCTCAACTTAGAATTTAACTTCGACGAAGATGGGGTCTCTTACACAAAGCAATTCGGAAAGGGGAATATCCACGGTTCCCTTATTTCCGTTTTTAGAAGAATGGCCGAAAGGCGTAATCTTGATGCTTTTAATTTTTTTAGGACAGGTAATAGAAACATGAAACTTCGATTTTTTTAGATCGGAGGCTAATCTTTCCCCATAAGCAGCCTTAATAAGCTCTTCATAATCCGCAGTTCCTATAGGTTCTCCCGTTATGGCCGGAGCCATTAAAAGTTCTATATATTCCCTGTCGTCCTCGGAAAGCAAGTTTACAAATTCTTTTATATTGTCGGGGCCTATACTCAAGGACAAAAGACCTGCCTTCATATCGGTTTTTACAAAGGAGGTTTCACTATCCATGTCCTTATTCAGGATTTTTATTTTTGCATTTATGCCCGCTATCGAATTGGTAATCATATTTAAAACTTTGATTCCCTTAGATTCGAGCTGCTGTTTTATTTCTTCGGTATTAAAGATAGAAGGGCTTTTAGCCTTTTCTTCTTCGGTAAACTGAGCCGCATTTTCGAGGAGGGCATCTATTGTTTTCCCTGTTTGAATATCCAAGGTTACGACAACATCTCCCGATGCCTGAACAAAGACATCGGCTTTTGGAGCACATGCCGTCAAAGCAAGACCGGCAATCAACACAAGCATAATGGTTTTAATATATTTCACTTTCATTTCTCCTATCGGTAACTATAGATATAAAGTACAATAAATGCAAAAAGTTTCAAAAGAAAAATAGGATTTGCTTCATTTACAATACTAATCTGTCATGCTATAATTTACAAGTCAACACAGTGTTAATTTTTGGAGGAAGGAATGACAGCTTTTTATATAATTGCAGCAGTGCTTGCGGTTTTCGGTATTTTAATTCATAAGTTTAAATTCTATTTTTTGATTGCAGGTTATAATATGATGAATAAGGAGGAAAAAGAAGAATACAATGCATCTTCCATAGGCAAACATGTAGGGCTTTGCCTTTATTTTCTTTCAGGCCTTTCCTTGACAGTAGGCCTTCTTTTCCGGTTTTTTCAAATGTCCAAGCAAACCGAAAAACTTGTAATAGCAGTCTATGTAATTCTTACAATGATTGCAGTTTCAATCCTCTTGATAAAAGAAAATAAAAAAAGACTAAACGAAGTTATTCCCTTTATTGTGTTTATAAATATTGTTATTCTGATTATTTTGGCTGTAGTTATTTTTGCAGTTTAGAATACAATTAATATACAATTATTACTTGATTTTACACAATGAAATGTGTAAAATATATTCGGAGGGAAATATTATGGCAACAAATCTTGCAATAAATGAAGAACTTCTAAATACAGCTTATAAAATCGGCGGATATGGCTCAAAAAAAGAAAC
>CAJPPE010000219.1 GCA_905372345.1 uncultured Treponema sp.
AATTATAGAATTTATATATTAAAGTAGGGATTGCCATTGTGTGTGTAAAATTACATTTGTTCTTATCTATTTTCTCCATATTCAGGAACGCATCATTTTCCTTCTACTCTCAAAATTAAGTTATCCTGTTTTAAGGCCTTACGCAATGAAGGATTTCTGCTTGTAGATACTGAAATTGTGAGAGGCTTTTCTATTTTTATGTTTTTAAAAATTTCCAATTCTTTTTTATTTGCGGGGAAGCAAAATTCTTTTCCGTTTATTTCCAAAGTCTCATCTTGGGATAGTGGCTTTTTTCTGATGAGGGTAATTGTCCACAAATCTGTTTTGTGTAATCCTTTTGAAATTTTTAGATTAAGTTCAAGTTCCGTACAAATAAAATGAGAAGAGTAATAATCTTTTCCCGTAAAGCGGTAAAGTTTTTTTGTAAAGGGAATTTCGTTTTTTTCTCCGCTTAGTTCTAAAATGCTATCTTGAGGAAGATCTAAATTTAATTCTTTACAAAGTTTTTTTGCGCACCCTTGAGAAGGCGCTTTTGATTTAAAAAAGCTGCCTATTTTCTTTAAGATTTCAGCTTCAAAAGCTACCACGGAGCCGTCGCCCTTTGGGCCGATATTCAAAAGATAATTACCTCCCATAGCCCTTACCCTTATAAGGCTTTCTATAAGCTCTTGGGCCTTTTTATTTTTATCGCCCCGTCTTTGCCATGAACGGTAGCCCCATGTTTCATGATAAATTGAAGCAGGGGTTTGCCAAGGAACATTTAAACTTTTATCAGGAAATTTGTTATCCCCCATTGTACAAAAATCTCCGCAGTCATTCCATATGCGGCCGTTGATCATCATATCGGGCTGAAGCCTTTGAGCAAGGGATCTTACTTCTTCACTTTGCTTTTTTGTCGGGAAACCCATATCCATCCAAAGCTCGCAAAGAGGGCCGTAATTTGTAAACAATTCTTTCAGCTGTTCAATATTAAATTTCTGATGCTTGAGCGGAATTTTATCGCTGTTATGATCGCTTATAGCAAGAGCATATTCGCAGTTCCAATCTATCCAAGAAAAATAAAGCCCGAACTTTAAACCGTTTTTTTTACATGCTTGAGAAAGCTCTGCAATAAGGTCTCTTTTTGCAGGAGCCTTCACCGAATTATAATCGGTAGTCTTTGTATCAAAAAGACAAAAGCCGTCATGGTGCTTTGCCGTGATAATGATGTATTTCATTCCTGCAGCTTTTGCAAGAGCACATATTTTTTCTGCATCGAAATTCTTACAGGTAAATTTATTTTGTAAGGCCGTATATTCTTCTTTAGGAATTTTACCGTGACTTAAAATCTGTTCGCTATAACCGCGCTTTACCGGCTCACCCTTCCAAACGCCTCCGCATAAAGAATAAAGTCCGTAATGAATAAACATTCCAAAAC
The DNA here is from genome assembly GCA_905372345.1 of uncultured Treponema sp. Lineage (GTDB taxonomy): Bacteria > Spirochaetota > Spirochaetia > Treponematales > Treponemataceae > Treponema_B. Next base: position 1,418 of record CAJPPE010000219.1, read on the forward strand.
CTAATTTTTGCCACTGTGTAATTTTATCCGGTTTCATAAGATTGAGTATATAGCATAGAATAATAGATTTCAAGTGAGCAAAAATAGGGAAGCCCATAAAATTCATCATGGGATAAAAATATATATCTATAAGGAAGATAGTGTTAAGCGAGAAACAGCTAAACTTATGAAAAACAGAAGTTATCTAATTTCCGAAATTTTATTAATGACTGGGTTTTCCAAAATGGAAATATTACATCACCTATGTTTTAAGCTCAACACAGTGTCCCGTTTTTAGATAAAAGATAAATGTCTTAACCTCGATTGGCTTATCCGAATTTTCTTTAAGATTTTCCGATTCGGTTTTTGCAAGATCGGAGGCGGCTTTTTTATAAATCTTCAGCTGGGTCAAGTGTGCATCCGGATTTTCTATCTCGTCGGTTTTATAATCTACAACATAGACTATTCCGTCTTTTTTAAACAGTAAGTCTATCTGTCCGCTTACAATTTGTCCTTCATAATCCGTTAAAAACCCGTATTCGCTTTTTAATTTTTCGGCTTCTTTTACAAGTGCATACATATCCGAATTAAAGAAATTATCGGTCCAAGCATAAATCTTTTTTCTTTCAACTTCTGAATGACCTTTCGGATAGATAAATTCCTTGTTTAAAAGACGGGCTTCTATTAGGGAGTGGGTAAGAGTTCCCAACTCGGCAGCTGTAAATTCTTTTTGTTCATCTTTATCTTTAGAAGAAACAGGCAGCTTATCTTTTTCGGAAGTTAAAGAATACAAATGACCTTCTCTTGATTTTTTATTTACCTCATGAGCAAGACCTGTGGCGGTTGTTATTCTTTTTTCTGCAAGATTAAATTCTTTTACTTTAGAAGAAGCAAAAAGTTTTTCAAAATTTATCCTTTCGCATTTTTGCTTTTTGGAATTGTTAAATAACGCCTCTCTTTTACAAGGTAAGATTTCATTAAAAATAATATCTTCATGCTCATCGGGAAGAGCTGGCAAAAGCAATTCAAAAAAACTTATGGTCTTATCCGAAAGTGTGAGCAAGTTTTTTATTTCTTCAAGACTTCTCGAATCTGAAGATGAATAATCATTATCTTCATTTTGTAAATGATTATATACACCGCTTATAATTAAATAGGACTCCGCTCTTGTAGCTGCAACATAAAGAAGCCGTTTCGTTTCGGCAATAAGCTTTGCATTAGCCTCATCACGCAAGGATTCAAAAATCAGATTGCCTGCCTTCGCAGACAAGCCCGGAGCCTTGGGAGAATACAAAACAGGCCCCATATCTTCATTATAAAAGACAAGACCTTCTTTTTTTGTAGACAGTCCTCTGTTTCCGCAGTCGGGAATTAAAACAATAGGGAATTCCAAACCCTTGCTTTTATGCACAGTTAAAAATTGAACGGAGTCTTTTTGATCATCTAAGGGAAGCTCCATATCATCAAGTCTTTCATTATCTTCAATATGAGATGAAAGCAAATCAATAAATTGAGAAAAAGTTAAACCGTTTATATCGGCTTGGCAGGCAAGTTCAAAAAGATAATCATACAAATCCATATAGTGATGGTTTTCTTCATTGCTCAATAAAAAATATCTATAAGCTTCTTCATACCAAAGATATGTAACCGACTCGGCACAACTCATAGTTAAAACATTTTTATTTAAGCGAGCAAATAAATCGCAAGCCCGCAAATAGGCATCCTTATTTTTTTCGCTTAATTTTTCCGCTAAAGAAACATCGAAGGCTTTTGTAAAATTTAAAAGTAAAACCGCAAAGGCATCGTCATCTATATTTACAAAAGGCGAATGTAAAACTTGTGCATAAGTTTTTTTATCGGAAGGATAGGCTATAATTTTAAGCATAGCATAAATATCATTTATAGGCGCATCATTAAACAAACCTCTCTGCTGCACACTCCTATAAGGAATACCAAAATTGCGGAAAACTCTTTCGTATGTACTTTGCTTTGTTGAAGCCCTGAGCAAGACGGCAAAGTCGCTCCATGAACAAGGTCTTGCAGATTTACCGTCCCTAATTTTAAAACCTTGATTATATAATTCTAAAATTCTTTTTGCAAGATAAAAGGCTTCCGTTTCTACAGGACTAAGAAACCGGCTTGAATCTTCCAAAGCATTAAATCTTTTTTTATCAAAAAACATTATTTCAATTTTAGGTTCAACTCCTTTTACGGGAGCTCTTGTTTCAGTCGGCACATATTCCGCCTCATAGGCGGGAACAGCTACGTTTTTTTCCAAGGGCTTATTTATCTCGGAATAAAAAACTTTGGAGAATATTGTATTAAATAAATTTATAAGAGTAGGCT
>CAJPPE010000220.1 GCA_905372345.1 uncultured Treponema sp.
ATATAAAAATACATAAAATCTCATTTGAAACTGCAAAACTCGTTTTCAATGATAACAACCGAATTGAATTATTCGATATAAACCACAGCGGGGCAGAAGACCGTATTATTACTATAGGAAAGGTAGATAAGGTGCTGTTTGTTGTTTACACCGAACGAGGAGAAAAAACACGGATCATATCCGCAAGAGCCGCCACAAAAGCGGAAAGGAGACTTTATGGCAATAGTTACATCGGTTTTACACGGTAACGAAAAACCGACCAAAGAACAAATTGAAGAGATTAGGCGTGCCGCAAAAATGCCCATTGTATACGATGAAGATTGCCCGCCCTTAACCAAGGAGCAAATAAAAGAGTTTGCACGCATAGCCAAAGAACAGCGCAAACTTCGAAAAAAACAGGTAGTAGCAATCCGGCTTTCACCTGAAACCGCTGAAAAAGTCAAAGCCCTAGGTAAAGGCTATAGCTCCGTATTAAGCCGTATTATTGATGAGGCCTTTCGAAACCCCGAACTCCTGCAAAAATGTTTATAAAGCGGTAATGAATGATTAAAGGAAGGATTGGGCGCTGACGGGATCGAACCGCCGACATTCTGGGTGTAAACCAGACGCTCGTACCAGCTGAGCTAAGCGCCCAATGACATGGATAATATTACAAATCACAAAAAATGTCAATACATATTTTGTAAAAAAATGAAGTTTTTTTGCCGCCGCCTTATTGCTTCTTTTTGAGCTATTTATTTAATTTTACAAGTCCCGGCACGGGCTGAGGCTTGATAAATTTTATAAACTTAAAGGGGTGTATATCTATTGCATTTGAATACCAGCCGCCTATGGAATAAATATCTATAATATTTACACTTAACCTATAGGATATCGGAATAATCACGCTCTCTCTCAGCAAGAGTTCTTCTGCCTTGCTTAATATTTCATATCGTTTTTTAAAGTCTTTTTCGGCGTGGGATTTGAGGATTATTCTTTCAAATTCCTGATTTTTCCAGTCCGAGTCATTGAGGTTGGAATTCGGCCGGAACATCTCCAAAAAGGCCAGAGGGTCTGCGAAGTCCCCTATCCAAGTGATTGTTCCCAAATCATAATCATTTGATTTTAGACTGTTATAATAAGCGTTAAAAGAAATAAGCTTAACTTCGGTTTTTACCCCTATTTTTGACCATGCGGCCGATAGAATTTCGGCTAATTCTTGATAATATGTATTTTCGGGGATTTTAATTACTACCTTTTTTTGTTCTTCGTTTAAATTAAGCTTATTTATGATTTCTTGGGCTTTTTGCAGGTTATATTCATTTACACCCTGAATTTTGGGGTAGCCTGCAAGGGGAAAAATCAAAGTTTCAGCCTTTATAGGATAGCCCTTGCGTAATTCCTCATATGGAACAGCTAAAAGAAGAGCTTTTCTAAACTCTGCCGCCTTAATATTCGGAGATGAAGTCTTAAAGAAAAAATAATCCGTTGCAAAAAGAGGGTCTATATTTACACAACGCTGATCGCCTATTTTAGAAATCACATCACTTCTTGAAAGCCAATGAATCTTCCCTATATTGAATTTTTCGATAGCTTCTTCCTTGCTTAAATCGAGGAAGAGGTTTATTTGAGGAATTTGAACATTATCCTTATCCCAATAGTGTTCGTTTTTTACCAAAATCAGCTCTTTTTCGGAAAATTTTTTTATCCTATAGGCACCGCTTGATATGGGTTTAAAGCTGTCCCTTAATTTTTCTATTCTTTCTATGTTAGAAAATTTTAAGGCTGCTTCAAGTTGGGAGGTTTCAACCGCTGAAAATGCATGATGGCATAGAATGTTGGGAAGGTGCTCAATTTCTGTATTTGTGGTTACTAAAAGAACTTGCCCGCTTTCGGCTTTTATTCCGACTTGATTTTTATTTTTTAGTTTTCCGTTACGGTAATCGGCCGCTCCGTCTATGCAGTCCAAAAGCGAAGCATATGGATGATTGCCGGCAGGGTTTAAAAGATTCAGCCATGAATCGACAAAGGTTTGAGCCGTTATGGGCTTTCCGTTTTCAAATTTTGCATCTTTTCTGATTGTAAAACGCCACGTTCTTCCGCCTGAAACACTGTGCTTTTCGGCAAGTGCCGGAACCGGCTGCAATGTATAAGGATCATATACAAAAAGGCCTTCACAAAGGGCCGTTAAGATTTGGGCTTCTCCGGCATCGAAGGCCGTATGAGGGTGAAGCATTGGTATCCCTGAACTTATGGAAATATTCAGTTCTTTTTTTTGGTCTTCTTGCGAAAACAGGCAAAAGGATAGTAAAAACAAAAATAATGCTAATAGTTTATTCTTCATATAGCGGTATTATATTGTTTTTTTTATTATTATTCAATCGGATTATATTTTAGATAACCCCAAGTTTTTTCATTTGGTTTACTTCTTCGCTGAGAGCTTGATATTCGGCTCGGTACTGGTTCGCCTTTATAATAGAATTTGTAATTGTTGTAATTTCTATCTTAATTCCTCTTATTTTGCTTCTAAGCTCAGGTTTTACATTTTTGTAGAATTCGTCAAGCCCTCCGAGCTGTTTTAGGATTTCGTTGCTGTCGCTTATGTATTTTGTAAGGCTTTTAAGCAGAAGCTCATCCGGCATTGTTTTTATCTTTTGATTTACAACTGAATTCGGCATCATAATATTTTGAAATAAGGCTATTTTTTGAAGCACTTCTTTTTCAAAAATTAAATAGTTAATTGTTTGTTTTTTTGTATTTTGATTGATATTATCCGTAATAATAATTGTTATATGCTTTTCAGGCGGTTCCAGTTTTAAAAGCTGTCTTAAACCTTCAGCAATTTTTCTAAATATCGTATTTTCGGATTTATAAACGAGTTCCTGATTGGATTTTATTTTTTCCAATGCAGTTTTTAAGTGAGGAGCGGAATTTGAAAGAACCTTTAAGCCCGATATCAAGATAGGCCTGTGATTAACTTCCTGATTTGCAAAAGAGTTCTCCTTTGGCTTAACTTCAAGGCGGGATAAAACCTCCTGCTGTAATACGGCCGAATCGTCCCCGTAATCTTCTCTGATTATTTCTACTATTAAATCCGTGTAAAAAGGCTTTTTTTTGAGCTTTAGAGTGAAAATCTTTTTTATTTCTCTTAGTACGTTTGAAGGATTTGCACAATCAGCCTTAGTTATCTTTACCGAAGGTATAATTTCTCTGCGTATTAACAGCTTATATTCTTCACGGTGAAAGGTAGAGAGGCTTTTAAGCTGGGTATTGATATACACCTCACTTTTTCCTAGGTGGGTTACAGAATCCCGTAATAGGCTGTTTGATAATTGGTCCGGGCCTTTGAAAAGGTTATTGATTATATCTGCTATAGCCCTCGTATTTGTATGATTTGACGTATTTGTAAAATCCGACCAAATAAAGGTGCTGTTTAGTTCAAGAAGGATAGAAATTCTTTTAGGATTTAAAAAATCGGTATTAAACTGATAGTAATTATTGACAAATTCCAGCATCGTTTCATAGTGTGCTAAACGGGTCCCTATAACGCTTGCTTTTTCGGAATCTGCAAAATTTTCTTTGCTGGGAATTTCAACCTCTGTCATTTTGCTGTCATATTTATAAGGGTCATCATGAATTACACGTTTTTTTAAGAGGGTGCTTCTAACTGCGTGGAGTGCACTGCTTTGAATATTGTAGTTTTCCCGCACCTTGGGAAGAATTTGAGAGTTAAACTCATTCCTTTTTGT
>CAJPPE010000221.1 GCA_905372345.1 uncultured Treponema sp.
AGGCTATTAAGGATAATACAAGAATTAAAGCTGCAATACATATGGCGACTAAGCGCGCTCTGTTTCTTCCCGCAATTGTCATATTAAAGCAGTATACCAGTAAAAAAAATATTTGTAAAGGCAATTACTCAAAAATACTTGATATATTGGTATTTTTATGGTAAAATATTGACTATGAATTTTGTTTTTATTTTAGTTTTGCCCTTAGTTTTTTTACTCTATGCCTCATTTTCAAATGAACAGGGCGGCAAGTTTGCAGCCTTTTTGTTCGGTATTTTGGGCGGAATAGCGGCATTGATAGTTGTTTCGTTTTTCTCTTTTTCGAGTCTGCAAATTTCATCTTCACTTGCCGCTCATTTATGGCGCTTTTTCTTTCAGTACTTTTTCTTAAACGCTCTTTTCGGATTGGCTTTTTTCTTTTTGATTTCATTTTCTCTTTCTGAAGAAACCTTAAGCAATAGTTTATCGGCTCTTTTCGGTATTTTTAGTGCCGTCTTTGCTTATCTATTTTACAGGAATATCAATACGCCCGACTCAACCGAGCTTATTTTATTTCTTCTTATAATAGCAGGCACAATCCTTATTTTTGATTTTCTGTACTATATTTTGTCGGCGAATTTAACGATTTCCATGGATTTTATGGTTTATGCGATAGCCTTTATTTCTTTTATAATTTTCAGCCTTTTGGGCTCGTATGCTCTTGCAAATTGGTATTTATCCGAATCTTTAAATATGCATATTTTTGTTTGCGGCGGTATGTTTTTGCTGGGAGTTGTTTTAAATATTATTCGAAACAGGTTATAAGTTTTTGATTTTATGAATCTCGATTTTTTGCCTTTATCGGATAAACATAATTCGGTTGTTGTGCTGGGAGCTACGGCGACGGGAAAAACCTCCTATGCCGTAGGCCTTGCAAAAGAGCTTGGCGGAGAAATCATTTCTGCGGATTCAAGGCAGGTTTATAAGGGCCTTGACCTAGGTACCGGAAAAGACTTAGACGAGTACGGCGATGTGCCCCATCACCTAATCGATATTTGCACCTTGGAAAGGGAATACAATGTTTTTGATTTTCAAAATGATGCTTACAAGGCCTTTGAAGATATAAAGAGGAGAAAAAAGTTTCCCATTTTTGCGGGAGGAACGGGGCTTTATCTTGATGCTCTTATAAGGGAGTATGAACTCATTCCTGTTCCGGAAAATGAAGAACTGAGGGCTTCTTTGACCGGTAAAGATTTGGCGGAACTGCAAAAGGTCTTTTTTGAATACAAAGTTCCGATGCATAATAAGACCGACCTTGAAAATATGGATCGGCTTATGCGGGCTATTGAAATTGCGGAATATAAAAAGACCCATCCCGATGCTGCCGAAATCTTAAACGCCAACCGCCCCGATATCCGCCCCCTTATAATAGGCCTTAAATATCCGAGGGAAATTTTAAGGGAAAGAATAAGGCTTAGACTCTTAGAGCGCATAAAAGACGGAATGATAGAAGAAACCGAGAGCCTTCACAAGGAGGGCTTTTCTTGGGAAAGGCTTGAAAGTTTGGGGCTTGAATATAAATTTACCGCCCAATATCTTCAAGGCAAAATAAAATCTAGGGAAGAGTACATTGATTCTCTTTACCGTGCTATTTGTCAGTTTGCGAAACGGCAGGAAACTTGGTTCCGCCGCATGGAAAAAAACGGGGTAAAAATAAACTGGATTTTGAAGTGAGTTTTTAATATAGTGTTGGAGGGAAATTTGACTTTAAAAGAAAACATTCAATATGTTTTTATAGACTCAGGCATAGGGGGCCTGCCTTATTTAAGGCATTTAAAAGAATTGGAACCTCAAAGTTCCTGTGCCTATGTCGCAGACACAAAACATTTTCCTTATGGAGAAAAAACACTCGAAGAGGTAATAGAATTTACCGAAGACCTTGTAAAAAAAATAATCGAAAAACTTAAACCCTCTGTTATAATAATAGCCTGTAATACGATGACGGTTTCGGCTCTTTCACACTTGCGTAAAAAATTTGAGATACCCTTTGTGGGCACCGTTCCTGCGATAAAACCTGCTGCCTTAACAAGTAAAAATAAAAAAATTGCCGTCCTTGCGACCGAAAGAACGGTAAACGATATCTATGTGCAAAATCTCATTGAGGAATTCGGAGCCGATTGTAAATTTTTTATGCGTGCCGATTCCGTTTTGGTTTCTAAAATAGAGAACACATTATTGTCAGGCTCTGAGGAGGACAAGAAGGCCGGAATCCGTCCTGCGGTTGAGTTTTTTAAATCGGCGGGAACGGATACTGCCGTCCTAGGCTGTACTCATTTTCTCCATCTAAGAGATGAGTTTAAGTTCGAGTGTGAGCCGGATATAAAGATTGTGGACTCTTTGGATGGGGTTGTAAATCAGGCCTTAAAAATATCTCCTCCTAAAAAATCAAAGACGGATAATATTCAAAAAGATATTTTTTATATCACCTCGGAAAAAACTGAAGAGAGTACAAAAAAATATTCTGCCTATGCGGAACTCTTTAATATGACTTTAGGTTACTTCTAAAAAACTTGTTGTTTTTTAGAAGTAACCTATAAATCTAAGGAAAACATCGAAAAGCTGAAGTTTTTCGATGTTCCCTTTAAGGTATTTATAAAATGAAAGGATTGGTTTTAAAAGGCTCTAATAATATTTTTTATGTTGAATGTGAAGACGGAAAATTCAGAAGCTGCTCCATTAAGGGGAAGGTTCTAAAAGATTCTGCTCTTTACTATAATCCTCTTGCTGCCGGAGATTTTGTAAATCTTGAACCCGATACTCATTCTGATGATGAAGGCTTGATAACGGGGCTAATAGAAAGAAAAAATTCTTTTTTACGCTTAAATCAAAAACTGAATATGCCTCAGCTTTTAGCTGCAAATATCGATCTACTTGTTTGTGTTGTTTCTGCTGCTAATCCTCCCTTCCGCCCCCGATTTGTAGACAGGGTTTTAGTGCAAGCCGAGATTCAAAAGATTCCGGTTTTAATTGTTATAAATAAATGTGATTTAAAAATCTCGGCTGATGTAAAAGAGAGAATAGAGGACTGGAAAAGATTGGGCTATAAAACCATTGAAGTGTCGGCAAAGGAGGGCAGGGGAATGGATAACTTGATTGAAAGCCTCTCAGCTAAAACGTCTGCCCTCGTAGGACAGTCGGGAGTTGGTAAAAGTACACTCTTAAATTTTATCGCCCCCGATTTAAATTTAAAAACTTCTGCAATTTCGGATAAGTATGACCGAGGCACCCACACGACAACACAGGGAGAGTATTTTAAAATAAAGGCTCTTACTTCAAAGGGGAAAGAACATTTGATAAACATAATTGATACGCCGGGTGTTAGGCATTTTGCCATTTACGGCATCGAGCCTGAGGATACTGCCCTATATTTTCCGGAAATGGAAAACCTCATAGGCTCATGTAAATTCGGCCTTTCCTGCACCCATACCCATGAACCAGGCTGTGCCCTTTTGGAAGCCCTTAAAAAAGGAAATATTCATAAGGACAGGTATACGAGTTTTGAGCTTATACATAAAGAATTACAAGAAACGGTAAAGAAGTATTAATAGGAGTTGGATAAACATTCCGGCTTGAAATACAAGCCTCCATGTTTATCTTCGAGTTTTGTACAAAGCACAAAACATCGTGTTATTGTATGTAGTTTTGCATAAAGCAAAA
>CAJPPE010000222.1 GCA_905372345.1 uncultured Treponema sp.
GTATTGTAGGTACAGATTATGATCAATATACCCTAAAAGTTGGAAATCAAGAAGTTGAAAGTTGGCTTAGAAATTTAATATCAAAAAATGCAGATTTTAAATTTCAAACAATTTATATGAAGGATAAGAAAAATAATAAAAAAAGCATTGTTGTTCTTACTATACATAAATCGACAAGTCAGCCTGTAACATTTAAAAAAACGGCTTATATAAAAGTTGGTACCTATACAAAAAAATTGAGTGATTATCCGCAGATGGAAGCTCAACTGTGGGATAAAATAAGAAATAACCGTTTTGAAGAGTTATATGCAAAAAATGATTTAACGGCTATGGATGTAGTGCAATTTTTAGATTTTTCGGTATATTTTGATATAAAAAAAGAGCCTATACCAACCGAGTTTGAAACTATGATTCATTATATGGTACAAGAAGGTGTTATAAAAAAGCAAGACAATGATTTATATGCTATAACAAATATGGGGGCTATCTTATTTGCAAAAAAATTATCGGACTTTCCAAGACTTGAACGGAAGGCTGTCAGGGTGGTACAATATAAAGGTAATAACAGACTTGAAATGTTAAAAGAAGATGTTAGTAATAAGGGATATGTCTTAGGTTTTGACGGATTATTAAAATATATTGAAGCATTATTACCTTCCAAGGAAGTCATCAATGGAGCTATAAGATATAAAGAATTATCCTATCCATCAATTGCTTTAAGAGAAGCTATAGCCAATGCTTTGATTCATCAGGACTTTTCTATAACCGGAACAGGTGTTGTGATAGAAATTTTTACTAATCGCATTGAAATTACAAATCCGGGTATTCCCCTTGTTGATATTAACAGAATTATTGATAATCCTCCGAAATCAAGAAATGAAAAATTAGCAGCATTAATGAGGCGGTTAAAAATGTGTGAAGAGCTTGGTACCGGTTGGGATAAGATAGTTATCTCCTGTGAAATTCAGCAATTACCGACACCTCAAATCAAAATATATGAAGAAAATAGTAAGGTTGTCTTATTTTCGAAAATAGGCTTTTTTGATTTGCTTCCGGAGGATAAGCTTTGGTCCTGCTATATGCATGCGTGTATTAAATATATTCAAAGTGAATTTTTAACTAATAGCTCATTACGTGAGAGGTTTGGATTACCAACTTCTTCATCGGCTAGTATTTCAAGACTAATTAAAGAAGCATGCAAAAAACAATATATCAAAAAATTAGAGGAGACAGCGCCAAAGCATAGTAAATATATTCCAATTTGGGCATGATTTAACTTGCCGGTAACTTGCAGGATTATTACGGAGGTGATTTATCAACACAATATGCAGTGTTGTATCTTAATATTAACACTATATGTAGCAGTTTTTAACTTGCCTATAACTTGCAGAAACAAGATACTTATAATTGATAATGTGATAAAAATTATTTAGGAGTTGAAAAAATGAAATTAACATCGAAACAAAAGGGTATTATGTTTTTAATTTTGTCGGCTCTTTGCTTTGCATCGATGAATTTGTCGGCAAAGCTTGCCGGTAGTTTGCCTTCAATGCAAAAGGCTTTTTTTAGGAATCTAATAGCGGCTGTTGTGTCCTTTGCCGTGCTTATAAATTCAAAGGAAAAATTTCATTTGAATAAAAAAAATCTGCCCTTCTTTTTTATGAGGGCAATTTTCGGCACTATGGGGATTGTCGGAAACTTTTATGCGATAGAGCACATGCTCCTTGCGGATGCTTCTATTCTTGCAAAGTTGGCTCCTTTTTTTGCCATTCTGTTTTCTTTTTTATTTTTAAAGGAAAAAATAAAGCTATATCAAATCCTTGCGGTAATCACGGCTTTTTCGGCAAGTCTTCTTATAATAAAACCGGCATTTGCAGATACAGGCCATGTGATTGCAGCTCTTATAGGAGCTTGCGGAGGAATGATGGCAGGAGCCGCCTATACTTGTGTCCGCTGTCTTTCTCTTAAAGGTGAAAAAGGTCCTCTCATCGTATTTTTCTTTTCATTTTTTTCGATTTTAATGCTGCTTCCGGTTTTTATTATTTTTTATCAACCGATGAGACTTTTTCAAATTATTATGCTCTTAATTGCAGGGCTTTTGGGAACGGGAGGTCAATTTTGTGTAACAGCTGCTTATGCCCATGCTCCGGCCGGTTCAATCTCGGTCTATGATTATACCCAAATAGTTTTTTCTGCAGTTTTCGGATTTGCTTTTTTAGGAGAACTTCCCGATCGGTGGAGCCTTTTAGGTTTTGCCATAATTTTTGCAGTGGCTCTTTTTATGTTCTTACACCACGAAGATAAAACAAAAGCTAATGTAGATTTAAATTGATGTGGAGGAGAATAATTTATGTATATATCGATACAGGCAATGATTTTTTTATGTTTTTGTGTTTTTCTTGCAGGTTTTGTAGATTCGGCTGCCGGCGGCGGGGGACTTATTTCTATTCCGGCCTATTTTTTTGTAGGTCTTCCGGCTCATACGGCTATAGGCTGCAATAAGTTTTCGGCAGCCTGCGGGACAACTTTTTCAGCCTTTCGGTTTTTTAAACATGGAGCACTTGAGTGGCGGATAGCCTTAGTTTCTGCTGCGTTTTCTTTTATTTCTTCATATCTGGGAATGAAAATTGCTTTGGGAATAGACCAAGTTTTTCTAAAAAAAGCTATGATTTTAATACTTCCGGCAATAGCTTGTATTCTTTTATTAAAACGGAACTTCGGCAATGAAAACAAATCAAAGGAAATACCTCAAAAAAAGACTTTTGCTTTGGCTGCCTTGATAGGTGCCTGTGTAGGTTTTTATGACGGGCTTATAGGGCCGGGAACAGGGACGATTGCGATTATAGCTTATTCTGCATGGATGAGGTATGACCTAAAAACGGCATCGGGGAATGCCAAGCTTTTAAACCTCGCTTCAAATTATGCTTCGTTGACGGCCGTTCTTTTGAATAATAAGGTTATTTTTTCAATTGCAATTCCTGCTGCTGTTTGCGGTATTATCGGGAATTACTTAGGTGCCGGATTTGCTTTAAAGAAAGGTGCTGCATTTATCAGGCCGCTTATGATTGTGGTTATAATCTTATTGTTTGCAAAATTATTTTATGATGTATTCGGCGAAATGATCTTAGGGTTATTTTAAATTATCTGACAGACATCAGCTTATCGGCTTCTTTTTCGGTTATTAGGTTTACCTTGACAAGGTCGTAAAACTGCTCGCTGTTTGTTTTTCCGAAAAATAGAATATCATCGGTTCCTATGCTTATAGGAACGCCTGCATCCATCATTTTTCGTAACGGATGGGATCTTAGGTCTTTGACTGCTCCCAGCATTACATTGCTCTGCGGACAAACATTGCAGCGAATTTTTCTGTCGGCTAAAAATTGCAGTACCTTATCGTTTTGGGCTGCCCCTATGCCGTGCTGAACTTCGTCTAAATTAAACATTTCAACAAAATACTTGACTGAAGCCGCATCCGAGAATTCTCCGATATGAGCTTTCTTTTTTAAGCCGTATTTTTCGGCCAATTTAAATATATATAGGCACTGTTCTATACCTTCAGAAACTTCAGGGCCGTAAAGGTCTATATTTTTAAAAACTTTACCGGCCATCATTGGTTCTACCCATTGTTTTAAAAAACTTTGATCTACGGTCTTTGATATTCCCAGCTCAGGAA
>CAJPPE010000223.1 GCA_905372345.1 uncultured Treponema sp.
CTCCTTTTGTAGCCGATTATCAGGGAGCTGCCATTCATCAGTATGAAAATGTAAATTCTTCTACAAAAATTCACATAAGACAAGAGTATGGCGTAAACACCTATGAGGTTAACACAAGAATTAATCCCGTTAATGTAAGAGTGAACGCCCGTCAAAACAGAGCCATCTATGATAATTATGCTATTGCTACCGAGTTAATTCCGGCGAATGATCCTTTCATTCAAAAAACGGCAGCCGAAATTGTGCAACATGAAATAAATCCTTACAATAAAGCAAGACGCATATATAATTATTTATTAAAAAATCTCGAAATAATTCCGGCTTCAATATTAAATTCCGGGGCTTCGCCTGTAAATGCGTTAAAAGAAAAAAAGGCCGATACCTACGATATAGCTATTTTGTTTGCGGCTCTTGCAAGGGCAGCCGGTATACCTGCTCAGCCGATTGCCGGAATCATTGCAGATGTTTCTCAAACAAGTTATCTTCACTGGTGGGCGGAATTTTATCTGGAAGGCTTCGGATGGATACCTGTAGACCTCGGTTTAGCAAAGTCCGTTCCATTCGATATGGGCGTTCCCCAAAGCGAAAACTGGTACTTCGGTAATTTGGATGCTTTTAGGGTTGTATTTTCCCGAGGTGAGAATATTCAGCCGCCGATGGCGTCTAACAGTACAATGGTATCAAAAGAAAGAAGTTATGCCTTTTATAACGGCTGGGAAGAGTTTTCGGGTCTTACAAAATATAATTCCGTTTGGAAAACTCCGAACATAATCGCTATTTACTAAAAAGAATATCCTCAAATACAGCTGCCGGAAGTTTATCTTTTCCAGAAAGCAGGCATAAAATAAATTATCATGGTGTATAATTCCAACCGCCCTGCAAGCATCACAAAAGAAAAGAAAATCTTAACGGGGGATGAAAAAAATGCAAAGTTTCCTGCGGGGCCTACTCTTCCAAAACCGGGGCCTATGTTTCCTATAAGGGCAAGGGAAGCCGTAAAGCCGCTCAATAAGTCAGCTCCGTCGGCGGCTGCAACCAAGGCTGTAATAAGGGTTAAGAGGAAGTAGCAGAATATAAAGCCTGCAACGTTGTAAACTATGTCCTTTCTTCCAGGGCGGTTATTAAGCTGAATGCCGAAAACACCGTGTGGGCTTAAAAGGCGTTTTGCTTCCATTCCGGCTTGCTTTTGTAGAATCAGCCAGCGGATTACCTTGATGCTTCCTGCCGTTGAGCCCGAGCATCCCCCGACAAACATCAAGAAAAATAGCACCATTTTTGCGAATTCGGGCCATGAGTTATAGTCGGCCGTTGAAAAACCTGTGGTAGTTATTATCGAGGCAACCTGAAAAAAACTTTGTCTTAAACCTCCACCGACCCCGTAAATGGGATAGATAGAAATAGCAATTAAAACGGTTGATACAAATACTATTTTAAAATAGGCTTTAAGTTCCGAATTATGGAAAAATTCTTCCGGATTGCCGGTAAACAGATGAAAATAAAGGCTGAAGTTTACGCCTGCCAAAATCATAAATACTCCGCAGATTATTTCTACGGCAGGAGAGTTAAAGCCGCCGACACTTGCGTTTCTTGTAGAAAAGCCTCCCGTTCCTAAAGAGGCAAAGGTATGGCACATAGCTTCAATAAAGGAAAGGCCTGCAAACATTAAAAGGATTATCTGCACTATAGTCATTCCAAGATAGATAAACCAGAGAGCTTTTGCCGTGTGGGTTATCTTTGCCGTTACCTTTCCCTTGTCGGGGCCTGTTGTTTCACTTTTGATTAGATGAAAACCGCCGACACCCAAAAGCGGGAAGAGGGCAACGGTGAGAGCGACGATTCCCATTCCGCCCAGCCAGTGCATTTCGGTTCTCCAAACATGCATGGTTATCGGACATGCTTCTATATCCGTGAGTATGGTGGCTCCCGTTGTTGTAAACCCTGAAACGGATTCAAAAAGAGCATCTGCAAAGTTCGGAATGATGTCTGAAATACATAATGGGAGTGCTCCTAAAATACCTGCCGAAACCCATGCCGCTGCAACCAATATTATGCCGCCTGAAATTGAAAGTTTCACTTTTTTGTTTCTCAAAAAAAAGAAAAAACAGGCTGCGATTGCAAATATAAACGCTGCCGGTATTAAAAAAGAAGGGATTAGATTGGTTTCATTTTCATAAACTGCCGTTCCAATCGGAATTATGAAGCTTATGGAAATTATTGCAAGAATCATAAAAATAATTCGGACATATTGGAGTGCTTTCATTTAAAATCTAATTACCTCCGAACATTTTTATAATTTCGTCGCTTCGCGATGATTTTACTATAAATACTATTTTATTTCCTGCTTCCAATTCCGTATCGCCGCCGGGGATTTTTTCACCGTTTTTATCCGTAATCAGCAGGACTAAATATATTCCATGTTGAGAAATATCTTTTAACTTTTTACCTAAAATCGGACTTTTTTCCGAGACTTGAAGTTCTATTATTTCAAGTTTGCCGTCACCCATTGTGTGAACGCCCGTTACATTCTCACTTACAAGATGAGTCATTATAGAATCAACAACTACATCCTTAAATGAAACTGCAACATCTATTCCGATTTTATATGCAACATTTTCAAGGACTGAACTTTGAACAAGCGAGATTGTTTTATAAACGCCGAGGGTTTTTAGGTAAGCACAGGCTATCATATTAAATTCGTAGTTCGGTGTTGTGCATATTACCAAATCGAATGAGTCGAGGCCTATTTCGTCTACGAAAGATTCGTCCATAACATCAGCTTTGTAGATAGAAGCTTCGGGAAATTCGCCTGCAACCTCTTTTGCTTTTTTATCATCTATTTCTATAATGGAGATTTTCCATTTTTGATTCAAATTTATCGGTAAAAGTTTTGAAAGAAAGGAATTACCTTTTGAATTTTTAAGGAGGTATTCTGCAACGCTTTTTCCTATTCGGCCCATTCCAACCAAGGCAATTTTTTTAAATTCTTGTGTTTTAAATCCCGAAAGCTCATAGAATTTTTTTATGTGTTCAGGTTTTGTTAAAATTGAAACCCGTGTTCCTGCCGTTAAAATAGTGTCGCCTGACGGAATCTTATTTTTTCCGTTTTGCTCAACACTGACAACAATGAAGGGGATATCCACATATTTTCGAATATCAAAAACTGCAAGACCGTCCAGAGTGCTTTTTTCACAAACATTAAAGCGGGTAAGTTCATAGTTTGAATTTTCAAAAGATAGAATGTCGCTGACGGCTCCGTGTTCGATAGCTTGAATCACAGCGAGGGCAGCTTCTTCGTCAGGATAAACCAGAGCGTTTATACCCAGAGTTCTTTCTTCCGAAAAATTTAGGGCATTTACATAGTCTTCATTACGGACCCTTGCTATTTTTATAACTTCGGGGGCCAGACTTTCGGCAATGCCGCAGATTATCATATTGAGCTCATCCGAGTCGGTTACGGCTATCATGGCATCGGCTTTTTTTATTCCGGCATCCAATAGGATTTGAGTATCGTTTCCTGCTGCCTGTACTACCATACAGTCCAGTCTGTTTGCTGCATGGCGGGCTGTGTCTTCATCTCGTTCTATTAAAACAACATCATGTTTTTTTCTTATAAGCCTGCGGGCTAATTCCGTTCCGGTAACACCGCCGCCAACTATAATT
>CAJPPE010000224.1 GCA_905372345.1 uncultured Treponema sp.
CGGCCAGAATAGCTGCTCAGGTTGTTTCAGGTATGGGTTTTTTAGGTGCCGGAGCGATTTTGAAGATAGGGGCCAACGTAAAGGGCCTTACAACAGCGGCTTCAATATGGGTAATTGCAGGAATAGGTTTGGCTATAGGGAGCGGGTTGTATACTGCCGGAATAGTGATGACGGTTATTTCCCTGCTGACCCTTTCCCTTGTAAACAGACTTGAACTTAAAATTTTTCCTGTAAGGCAAAATAAATTCTTAGAAATATATTTTCATGGAAATAAACCTCCAATGACGGAGATAATAAATGTTTTATCGGATTACTCTGCATCTATTGTATCTACAAATGTCCGTTCATCAAAATCGCCCAAGGAACATTCTAAGGTTGTCCTTTTTATAAATGTTCCTAAAAAGCTGGATATTTCCAAGATGACCGCAGACTTTCAAGAAATAGAAGAAGTAGATACAATAGTGCTGCGAGAGAAAATAACTTAAAAAATTCTTAAGGTAAAACAAGAGGTATTGTTAATTGAAAGACACAAACAACGTCGATATAAATAACGAATTATCCAAAATGATATTATCCGCCTCAGGCTGGAGGAAGGTTTTTGCCGAATCAGGCAAAGAAGAAGACGAAAGCCCCGATATAAAATATGAAGATTCCATACTATTATGCCATGCGGCCTTGGCCTTTTCAGAATTTTTAAAGGCAAATTTTCCAAATATCGAAACCATAGTAATCGGCAGGGACAGCCGCCCTACAGGTTCTGCTATCGAAGAAGTTTTTATAAAAACTCTTATTTCAACTTCTTATGATTTAAAGGTTGTAGGCTGTACGGCTGCTCCCGAAATTATGGCTTATTCAAAATCTATAGGTGCGGCCTTTGCTTATATTTCCGCCAGTCATAACCCGATAGGACATAACGGTCTTAAATTCGGTTTGGACTCCGGGGGCGTTCTTGACGGAGATCAAGCTAAAATTTTAATCAACATGTTTAAAGAAAGGCTTAAAGCAGATGATGCCGAAGATACTGCTTTAAAAATCTTACATGATTTTAATCTAAAAAAATTACAAGAAATACAAATGCAGACTGTCTACATAAAAAAAGAAGCCTTGGATGCTTATTATAATTATTCTAAGGCTGTAATTACAAATTCGGCTGATCCTAAAACACAAAATAAATTTTTTGATAAACTAAAAAAAACGGTTACTGCTGCAAAAAAAGAAGATCATCCTATTTCTATAGTTGCCGATTTTAACGGAAGTGCGAGAGCAGCCTCAATTGACAGGCAGTTCTTCAAAGAGAATGAAATAGACTTGATCTGTATAAACGAAGTACCCGGAAATATTGTACACGGGATATTGCCTGAGGGTGCTAATCTGGATTTTTGCGCAAAAAAAATGGAACATCTTCACTTGGATCCGGATGCAAGCCTGTTGGATAAAAATTGCTTTTTAGGTTATATGCCCGATTGTGATGGCGATCGCGGAAACATAATCTACTGGAATGAGGAGCTAAATAAGGCTGTTCCTCTTGAAGCCCAAGAAGTATTTGCTCTTTCGGTGATTGCAGAAACGGCTTATTCTTTCTATTGTAAGAGAGAAAATAAAAAGCCCGCTATTGCCGTAAACGGTCCTACTTCTTTGCGGATTGAAGAAGCTGCAGCCTGTTTTGGTGCCGAGGTTTTTAGGGCTGAAGTAGGTGAGGCCAATGTGGTTAATCTAGCCGCCGAATTGCGGGAAAAAAATTATAATGTTAGAATTTTAGGAGAGGGTTCAAACGGAGGAAACATTACCCACCCTGCCAAGGTAAGGGATCCGATAAATACCATTTTTGCAATTTTAAAACTCCTTTTAATAAAAACGGAATTTATGAAAAAAGGACTATTCCATATTTGGTGCGAAAAGTCAAAACAAATGGATAAATATAAACCCGATTTTACCTTGACCGATATTTTAAAAACCTTGCCTCAATATACAACAACTCCCACCGGAGAAAAAAGAGCTATTTTAAAAATCCGTACTGAGGATCATGCACTTCTAAAGGACAGGTATCAAAAAATATTTGAAGAAGAATGGGCTAAAAAGAAAGATGAACTTAAAAGCAGGTTCGGTATTGTAAGGTACCGCAGTTTTTCAAATAACGGAACAAAGCAGATTGAAGACCTTAAAGACTTTTCAGTTTCGGGTAAGGGCGGTCTTAAAATTCAGTTTTATAATTCAAAAGATGAGCCTGTAGGTTTTATCTGGATGAGGGGTTCCGGAACGGAGCCGATATTCAGAATAATGGCCGATATAAAGGGCTTATCGCTTGAAGATGAAAAATACTTGGTTGAATGGCAGGGTGAAATGGTAAGGCGTGCCGATTTAGGCACATAGTTTAAAAAGAATTATTATTGGAGAAAATTATGGGAATTAGAGGTGAACTTTTTACAACTCAGGTTTCGGCGGAAAACCGGACTTATTTTTTTAATGTTAAAGAAAATACAAAGGGCGATGTTTTTTTACAGGTTGTCGAAAGTAAGGTTTCCGAGGGGCTTGGCTTTGACCGCCATGCCGTTGTCGTTTTTGAAGATGAAATGAGGTCTTTTTTGCAGGGACTGGATAAATGTATCGAATTTATCGAAAAAAACAGAAAGGAAAAAGCAAAGGCTAAAGCTAAGAAGGTCAGTGATGCAAAAAAGGCTGCCGAAAAAAGCGATAAGCCTGTAAAGCCTCGTGCTTCCAAGGGACAAAGTACTGAAAAGAAAGACGGGGAAAAATCAAGGGTAAAAAAAGTAATAAAAAAGAAAACCCGCTGAGGCTGCTAAGATAACAGAAAGTTGGTCTGTAATTTTGCATTTGAGTTGCTTGTATCTTGTTATATCGCCTGTTTTATGATAAAATGAGTTTTGTATGAAAAATTGGCTGCTTGTACCTATAGTTTTTATCTCGAATTTTGTCTTAACTGTTTTAGCATTTTCCGTATCTGTGGGAATGTGGCAGTCAATGATGTATGGAGATGTATCGGGCATATTTTTCTCTGCCTTTTTGCATTGCCTTTATCTGATACTTCCGATAGCTTGTATTATAGCAATATTTTCAGTATATGTTTTTATGATGAGACACTCCGAAAACTACGGCCTTTCTTTTTTAGCTTTGATTATATCGTTTGCTATATTTTTTGCTTTAATTATTCCGCTTGTATACTCTCAAGGAGAAAAAATAAATCAGGCCTTTAACTCAAAAGAAAAGGTGTTGATTGATGATAAGCATCTGGAAACTTTTATAGAACAGCCCGCCTTTGTGCAGGCAGCAGGCAGTATAGTCCGCCCCTTTGTGTATGATATATACGGGCAGTATAAA
Source organism: uncultured Treponema sp. (assembly GCA_905372345.1). Classification (GTDB taxonomy): domain Bacteria; phylum Spirochaetota; class Spirochaetia; order Treponematales; family Treponemataceae; genus Treponema_B. The sequence continues at coordinate 3,337 of CAJPPE010000224.1, forward strand.
GCTTCTTACACATCCTATCTTATTTTTTCAGGCTCGATTTTTTTGCTTATATTTTCTCTTTGGGTATTTACAACAATAACAAAATGGAAAATAATCAATTTTACTCTTTTACCGCTTTTATTAATCTTAATTCTTTATGCCTATACTTATATAAGAACCGATGATTTTATCTTAGTTATTGATGATTATATTCCTTTTGAAATCCTAAGGTTTTGGGTGAGTCCTATTTTGTTTTGTCTTGCGGCCTTAGTATTTTCTATTTATACAGCGGTGCTGCTTCTTGTAAGGCGTGCAAAAAAAATGCCGAAAAAACAAAAAAT
>CAJPPE010000225.1 GCA_905372345.1 uncultured Treponema sp.
ATAAAGAATACGGGTTTGGAGGTAAAGCATAATGGTTCTCGACATCAGCTCTCTTTCATTTAACTTCGGAAGCAAAAATATTTTAGCCGATATTGACCTTTCAATTAAAAATAACGGAATTGTAGGCATAATCGGCCCCAACGGTTCGGGAAAAAGCACCCTGCTTAAATGTATATATCGAGTCCTTAAACCCAAAACCGGTACCATATTTATCGACGGCAAAAACATAAATGACTACCAGTTTAAAGAAACGGCAAAAAAGATGGCTGTAGTTGCCCAGCATAATGACACCCATTTTGACTTTAATGTGCTTGAGATGGTTTTAATCGGCCGCTCACCTCATAAAAAATTTATGGAGAGGGATTCAGCCGAGGATATCGAACTGGCGTACAAGGCTCTTGAACAAGTGAATATGAAAGATTTTGCCGACCGCAATTTTTCAAGCCTGTCGGGTGGAGAAAAGCAAAGAATTATTTTAGCCCGTGCCTTAGTGCAAAACACGGATTGTTTAATCCTCGACGAGCCTACAAATCATCTGGACATAAAACATCAACTGCACTTTATGAGCCTTGCAAAAGATTTAAAAATAACCGTTATATCGGCAATCCATGATTTAAATATAGCTGCAATGTATTGCAATAAAATATATGCTTTAAAGGGAGGGCAAATTATCGCCGCAGGCAGTGTAAATGAGGTTATCACAGAAGAAGTAATTAAAACCTTATATGATGTGGAGGCTAAAATCATTTATGACGAAGAAAAAAAGCCCCATGTAATATTTAAAAACATTTAACCGGCTTTTATCTTTTAGCCAATCCTATACACTTTTTTTTATGAATATGATAAACTGGCATCCTTATTTCACATAAAAGGAGACTTTATGCGCGCTTTTTTTAAGCTCTCTCCGGTTTTATTGCTTGCAGGCTTGATGATGATTTCAAACATAGAATCATTTTCAACTGCCTTGGGATTTAAGCTGGACATTTTAATCATAGCCCCCATAGCCGTAATCTATGCTTCCATCGTCGCTATGATAACCGAAAAATTCAAATTCAACGATATTTTAAACTCCGCCGTAGACAATGTTAAGGAGATGCAGTTGGTATTTTTTATACTTATGTTTGCATATGCGATGGCCGATGCCTTTATGTCTACAGGAGTCGGAGCCTCTATTATAACTTTAAGCCTAAACATAGGCATTTCCGCCAGAACAGTAGCCCTTGTTGCCTTTTTGGTTTCCTCGGTATTGTCGGTTGCTACGGGAACCTCATGGGGAACCTTTGCAGCCTGTGCTCCTATCTTTTTGTGGATGACCCATATTTTAAGCGGAAACATGGTTTTAAGCATTGCGGCTATTGCAGGCGGCTCATGTTTCGGCGATAACCTAGGTCTTATCTCGGACACAACGGTCGTAAGCTCAGGCATTCACAGGGTTGAAGTTACCCACCGTATGAGAAATCAGGGACTTTGGTCTCTTATGTGTTTGGTGCTGGCCGGAGCCTTATTTTTAATTGCAGGCTTGAGCCTCCCGGGAGATGCCGTAAGTCCGCAAAAAGCCATCGAGGCTATTCCCCAAGATGTTTGGGCAAAATTGGCTGAAGAAAAGCCGGTCGCAGTAGACCTCCTCCATCAAGTACAAAACGGAGTTCCGGTTTACATGGTAATTCCGCTCATTCTGGTTATAGGGATTGCCTTAAAAGGCTACTCTACCCTCCTTTGCCTTGGAGCAGGTATAGTTTCATGTTTTATCTTAGGCCGCTTTGCAGGAACGGTTTCAGGCCTTCTTGCCTTTTTTGACATAGTGTATAACGGCTTTGTAGGAGCCGGCTCGTGGGTTATCATAATGATGATGTGGGTAGCAGCCTTCGGCGGAATTATGTCGAAGATGGATGCCTTTAGGCCTCTATCAAACCTTGCCGTAAAACTTTCCCGAAATGTAAGACAGCTGATGTTCTGGAACGGTATTATCTCACTATTAGGAAACGCAGCCCTTGCCGATGAAATGGCTCAAATAGTTACCGTCGGCCCTATTATCCGAGACATCACGGAAGAAAATGTAGAAGGCGATGAAAAGGACCTTTATTCTTTAAAATTGAGAAATGCAACCTTCTCCTCAGCCCTCGGCATCTTCGGTTCCCAGCTGATTCCTTGGCATGTTTATTTAAGCTTTTTTATAGGCATTGCAGGCACAGTCTATCCTCTTTATCAATTCAGTCAGACACAGATAATAAAGTACAACTTTATGGCCCATATCTCGGTTATAACCATTCTGTTATTTACCCTGTTCGGTATCGACAAAATCTTCCCCAAATTCGGCATCGCAAGCGAACCGAAAGTAAGGTTGAAGAAAAAATAAAAGCAAACAAAAAGCTGCACTGAGGGTAAACAGAGTGCAGCTTTTTAAATTTTAAAAAACTATTTTTTATCAATAGAGGTCATGGCAGCTCGAACGAGTTCCGCATTTTCACCATACCGTTTTTTTATTATGGGTATAACTACATCATAGTTATCATGTTTTTTTACATCAACAATTTCATACTCCATACCGCCCTTCCTCTTATACTCCAAGTGCCCCAAATAATAATACTTAAAATCGGGCTGCACTTTTATCTTTACAGCAAAAGGTAAAAAGAACCTAAAAGCAGTTCCCTTAAAAAAGTTATATGTGCAAAAATTTAAAACTATCTCACCGGACCTGGGAACGGGAACTTTTACTGAAATAATATCTTCAGCATCTGATACAGCAGTAGGATTATCAAGCTTATCGTCTCCTTCACAATATAAGGATATAGAATCACCTGGATCATTACTGACAGGTCTGCCGGTCTCATTTGTTATTAAATCAGACATGGGCATTGAGGGGATACTCATATACTCCTTAAAAAACTCTCTGTTAACCGATGGTCTAATTTCCACCGAAAAAACCAAAACAACCTCATTTCTTCCAGGTTTGGAATAATGTTGTGCAAAAACTGCAAAACTTAACAAAAAAATAAATATTATACTAGTTGCTTTTTTCATTTTGAAGCTCCTCAATTCTTTTCTCTATAACGGTTTCCCAAGAAGTACCTTTGTAATATGCTTTAATACCCTCTAAAGCAGAAAGTTCATTTTTAGCAGAATCTTTTGCCGTATCTTTTTTATATCCAGATCTTGTGCGGATATAAGAGCCTATATATTGCAGCCCTGGCTTTTTGCATGAAAACCACAGAGTACTTGATTCGGGCCAGCCTAAAAACGGCCAAAACTGATAGACTGTTGTGTGGGTATAATTCATATAAAACCTCATTATAGAATATCTTGAAAACATAAGTCTCAAATTTACTCCGGGCTCCATCGGATAAAATGACATAACCGAACCTTGAAAATAAATAGGTAAAAAGATTAACGGTTCTTTTTCAGGATTCATCTGAATATACTCTTGATAATCTTTAGCGGTATTATTAACCGGTAAATGCAATGGAGCTTCTTCAACATCCATATGACCGAACATCAATGTATGCGTTTCAGGCGGTCCGAATTCTTTTTTGTTCAACGTCTTTCCATTAACATAGCCGCCGATACTGGAGCATGAAGAAAAGAGAACCAAGGATAAAGTTAACC
>CAJPPE010000226.1 GCA_905372345.1 uncultured Treponema sp.
GTAATGTCAATAGAAAATTCGTATTTTCTTATGATTTTATCAAATTTTATTTTCCGGTGTTTGACTTCAATTCATCCATAGTTTTTTTTACAAAACGATATTCAAAAAAGGCCGGGTTTTCTATCGACATTACTTGAACATAACACTTTTCGGCAAGAGTATGTTTTTTAGTCAGATTGTAAAATTCTCCTAGATAAAAAAACATTCTTCCTTTTTTTACCATGTCGGTTTCTGCATTTGCCCTATTTATCAACTCGCTGTCGCCTGCAAAATCTATAAAAAGGCGGCATAAAAAGTATTCGTTTTCTTTTTCGGTACGGTTGATGGATTTTAGATAGTTTTGCATAAATTTTTTAGCATCCGGTTTTTTATTCTGTTTATAGAGGCTTATTGCATACAAAAGTGCATATTGATAAGAATCCGGTGCTTTTTTTAAGGCTTTTAAGAATGCCGTTCCCGCATTTAGCCAGTCTCCTTTTTCCCAAAGTAAGATGCCGGCTCCTTCCAGTGCAAAATAATAAGGCGGATAAAGGTTGCATACCTTTATGTAATCATTGAGGGCTTCTTCCTTATAGCCTAGTTCATCGTTTATGCCGGCACGGTATATATAGGCTATGTAAGAATCAGGGGTCAGCTCTATAACTTTATCATAAGCCTTTTTTGCTTCTTCTTTTCTGCCTATTGTAAGATTGTAAGAGCCTATGTCATTCCAATGGCTGGGATTATTCGGTTCAAGCTCCGCTGCCCTATTTATATCCTGAAGAGCTTGATACATTCTATTTGTTTCTGATTTTATGCGGGCAAGTTCTGCAATGGCGGTGCTGTTATTCGGTTCCTGCTCCAAGACTGCCGTTAGATTTGCTTCCGCTTGGTCAAGTTTTCCTTCAAGATAGTTTATACGTCCCAGACCTATGAGGGCTTCCGTGCATTTCGGGTCAACCTTATAAGCCTCGATAAATTTTCTTCTGGCATCATTGTATCTTTTGGCCGAGTAAAAATCCAATCCCTGCTCGGTTAAGGCCTGTGAATCTTTTGGATTTATGGCCAATATTTTTTTCAAATATTGCTCTTTCTTTTTTAGATTGTTTTCAGCTTGGGCCATCATGACTTTGGCATAAAGAATATCGGTATTATCAGGATAGGCCTCAGAAAGTTCATCGGCAAAGGCTTCAGCTTCCTGTGTTTTTCTCAGTGAAATGAGTACGGAAAGTTTTAGATATTGAACCTTAAAACCATTGGTTAGTTCAGGATTCGACTCATCTATCAATTTTAAGATACCTTCCAAATCTCCCTTTTGCGAAAGTTGAGTAAGCTTATCGTTAAATTCTTCTCGTGGACTTTTTTTGGCAGCTTTTTCGATTGTGTTACACGAAAAAACTAGGGAGATGACCACCAAAAAACTAAAACATACAAAAATTTGCTTGGTTATTTTCATAATAACTCCTTATAAGTATTGCAATTATTTCTTAGTTTATATAAACTATAGCATTATGAAACACAAATCAAGTAGGATGATTGCATTAACTATATCGTATATACTAATTATTTTCGGCATTTTTGTCATTCAGTTTACTATAGGAAAGACTTTTTATTATACTATAGGGGCTATGACCGTTTCGGGCCGTGATGAAGTTGATGAAACCGGAAACAGGACACCCCTTCTGCCTCTTCATATAGTATCGAATGGCTTGGATTTTTATATAACGGATCAGACTCCGCTTACTGCAAAGACAAGCAATAATGAAGATATTACCTTAAAGGTTTTAGAATACAAAAAGAACGAAGACTCTTTTAGTGTTGTTTGTTCTAACGGAGTTTTGATAGATTTTAACTCGTATCTTTCAGAAACCATTGCAACAGTAAGGATTTCCGTTTCTATGCCGTCAGAGATAGAAACCGTTTATTTTCCTTGGAAGTTGACTCAATCCGCCCGTTTAGAGCGTCAAGATGAGCAAATCTTTTTAAGATACGGCAAAGATAGGTTTATTTTTAGAGGCGGCCACGGCTTTGGAAATTCCGATGATACATCCGAGCTTCCTCATCTTATTCTTTCAAGTTCAAAAAAAACAGCCATTTATGAAACTTATGTTCAATCTGAAAGTTTGGATTTCGATTCTATCTTCCGCCTTCCGATTGCAACTGAAGAAGAATACAATAAAACCAAGCAATTATTTAGAGAAAATGCCCTAGAGTATTTTTCGAATGTAATTTCGTCAAGAAATTATAACGAAGAGCTTTTGACGGCATATATTGCAGAAAAAACCTTTAATGGAGAATATGCGAAAGCTCTTGTATATGCTCCTGCATCTCTTTTGCCCAAAGAAAAACGTACCTATATATCGACTACATTTTACGGTAATCTTGCCCAAAACGATAAAAGTCTTGCTGCTTATCATAAAAAGAAGCTATCCGGTATTGAATTGGGCATAGCAAGGGCTGAAACTTCCGTATTTGACAGGGTATCCCTTATTCCGTTTTTGATAAACAACTCAAGGGTAAATTTGATTTCCGCCTTGGAAAAAATGGCTTCTAATGCAAAGCAAGAGGATTTAAACTCTTTTCTTGCTGCAGGCTTGTTGGAAGCAGCAATGGATTACGCTTTTTATTTTCCTAATAAACAAAATATTTTTATGGAAAATTCCGAAAAATACGAAAATGTTTTAAAAGATTCTTTGATCTCTATTGATAATGGGCTGTATATTTCTTCCGATAAAAAGACCATAGATACCGAAAAGACTCTTCAAGCGGCTTCTATTTTAATACGCTATGGAAACTCCTATCCCGATAAAGATTCTTGGAAGGCTGTAGGGCAAGCTCTGTATTCTTCTATCTTTTCTCTTGGAGGAAATTCTTCAAGTTTACCGGCATCTTTTGATATTCAAGGTGATAAGGCAAAGAAATTAGGGCTTATGGCTAATGATGCCTTAATTCTCCATGCTGAAAAACTGTACCCTGTTGCTATTAAGGATAATCCGCACTATCCTCATGAAGAGTCTTTGGCTTTAAAGGCTGAGCCCGGCATTTGGGCTTGGACATCTGCACACGATATAAACGTGCTGAAAAATGATGCAAAAATATTCAGTTTTAGAATTTCGGCCAAGACAGGAGATACCCATTACATGATTATAAGGGGCATCCGTCCCTTTTACAGGATTCAAGTCTATGGAATAGATTTTAGATCGGATCCCAGATTTGAGATTTATAATTCTTCAGGTTATGTTTATGATGAAAGAACTCGGACTCTTTTGTTAAAAATAAAACACAAAAAAGACGATGAAGATATAGTTCTCTTTTTAGGCCGCCCGCCTGAACCTGTTCCGGTTCCTGTTGTTCCTGCCGGTCAAGATGGTGCAGAAGGCGGCAGCTCAGCTGAAAATTCAGCTTCCGGCGAGAAAAAAGAAGAGAGCTCTGATGCCGATAATGAATAAAATCGTATCTTTTTCCCAATTTAAAACTTTTTTTATAAATATTGCTAAAAAACTATCTTTTTTTACAAAAATATGGTATACTATATATTGTCTTTCAAAGAAAATAAGGAGTTAAGGTGAATAAAAGAGATTTTCCGCGTGTTCATTTTTACGA
>CAJPPE010000227.1 GCA_905372345.1 uncultured Treponema sp.
CATATAAGGCTCCTCCAATAAAGTACAGGCCCCCTGTTCTTCCCTTTCTTGAAGGCATAGAAGTTGAAGGTGCTGCCCTTGATATTGAAGGCGTTTATTCGGTCGGACTTTTAGCCTTATCCGTTTTTTCTTTGCACGAATGGCTGAGTCCTTTTTTAGAAAGTGAAGACCTAAATGAAAACTCGATTGTTTCCTTTGTAAAAAAAATGCCCGATATGCTCCATCTAAAAAATCTTGTATTTTCTTTTATAGATGAAAACGGAGAATTGCAAGACCTTCCTTCTTTGAGGGCAATAAAAAATAAGATACGCTCTATCGAGGACGACATAGATAAAACTATGCGGAATTATTTTACAAACGATGCAACCCGTCAAATGCTTCAATCCAACCTGCCTACGGTCAAAGACGGAAGACAGGTTATAGCCGTAAGATCAAATTTTAAAGGAAGGATTCCGGGTATCATTCATGAGTATTCTCAATCGGGACAAACATTTTATCTTGAACCGGAAGAAATAGTTTTAAAGAATAATGACCTTATCGCAGCTCATGCCGAATACGAGCGTGAGCTTTTAAGGCTATTGCAGGACTTGACTTCCCAAATTGCAGAGCATACCGAAAATATAAAAGAGGCCTGTGAAGCAATCACAAAATTGGATTGTGTTGCCGCCGCTTCCAGATGGGCTCATTCCAATAATTGTGTCTTTGCAGGCAGTATAGATTTAAGCTTAAGCCATTCAATAGGCAAGGACGGCAGCTCTGATTCAAAAGGAACCCCTCTTGCTTTTTATCTTCATCAAGCCCGCCATCCCCTTCTTGGAAAATCGGCAGTTCCTATAGACCTAAAATTATCTAAAGATGATAGGGTACTTATCATAACCGGCCCGAATACCGGAGGAAAAACCGTAAGCTTAAAAACGGCAGCTCTCTTTGCTTTGATAAACCAAACAGGCTGGCCCGTTCCTGCAGGCCCCTTGACCCGTCTTCCTTACTTTGATTTTATAGCCTGCGATATAGGCGATGAGCAGTCTATGGATCAATCCCTTTCTACTTTCTCGGCTCACATGAAAAATGTTTCAGAAATTATAAGGAGGGCAGGGGATAAAAGTCTTATAATTCTTGATGAGCTTGGAAGCGGTACGGATCCTCAAGAAGGCTGTGCAATAGCGATGGCCGTTCTTGATGATCTTTTAGAAAAAAAAGCCTTTGTCTTTGTTACAACCCATCATGGTGCCTTAAAAAATTACGGCTATAGTAAGGACTCCTGTGTAAATGCCTCGGTCGAATTTAATCAAAATACATTGAGCCCCACCTATCGGATACTGATGGGTGTTCCCGGAGAAAGCCATGCCGTTGACATAGCCAAGCGGAACGGTCTTCCGGAACATATAATCGAAAAAGCTCACACCTATTTGGGAAATAACAGGGCCGATGTTTCCGATCTTATAAAGGGCCTTATTCAAAAGCATGAAGACCTAAACGAATTTGAACTTCAAAAAAAAGAAGAAGAATTAAAACTTAAAGAAGATAGGCGGCGTTCCGATTTAAAAGAACTTCAATTAAAACAAAAAGAATTGGAGCTGAAGAAAGACGGAATAAAAAGGCTCGATCTCTTTTTTGAAGAAAAAAGAAAATTTCTTGAAAATCTTGTACGGGAACTGAGAGAGGGAGAGCTAAGCCGAGAAAAAACTTTAAGCGTCAAAAAATGGATTGACGATTTTGAAAAAGACTTGGACAAAGAACATGATGCCCTTAAACTTGAACAAACAAAAATAGATGAAAGACTTCATACTTCAAAAGAAAAAAACAAGGCTCCTCAAAATCCAGACCTCCGCGAAGGCACAAGGGTTATAATAAAAAGCCTCAACCGTAACGGAGAGCTTATCCGTGAAGAAAAAAAAGGAAAGTGGCTTGTCGCTGTCGATAACTTAAAACTTACTATTGCAGAGGACGACATGGAGATTTTCGAAAATCAGGAAAAGCTTAAACTTTCCAAACCCATTGTCAGCATTATAAGCGACACAAGTGCTCCTTCTTCCCGTCCTTCTTTTGAGCTTCGCCTCTTAGGAATGAGGGCTGAGGAAGCTCAAAAGGCCTTGCAGGATCAGATGGATCTTGCCTTGGTGCACGGTATTACCGAGTTTGCTATTATTCACGGAAAGGGTCATGGAATTCTTCAAGAACTTTCTCACAATTTTTTAAAGAGAAGCCCCTATGTAAAGGCTTTCCGCTTTGCAAAGCCGGAAGAAGGAGGATCGGGAAAGACGATAGTAAGCCTCGGTTAAGTCCATGCTGCGGCTAACGAAGTCTAACGTAAGCTAATTTGATTCAAAATTTTCTATTACGTAAAAATCTACGGGGAACCAATTTTCAGGAGCCGCTATTTCATCGGCTATTTCTCCTATAGGTACATGGGCCGTAGTTTCACAGCCAAGGTAATCTCTGCCGTTGTGAGTAAAACATGTTCCGCTTCCCGGACAGTCTACTGCGGCTATGGCATGGGACTTATTCGGAGAAACCAAAAGGACGGCATCTATGTTCATCTGTTTTAGCATTAGTACCATAAGAAGAGCCCTGCTGTCGCAGTCGCCCCTTTTTTCTGTAAGGGCTTGAGGCAAATTCATAAAATCGCTTCCTTTTCTGTCTCTTTCATAGTTAAAATTTTGAACTAAAAGAAGCAGTTCCTTTGCCGCTTTTTCGGCAAATCCGTTTTGATTGTTTTCATCAAAGAGAGAAGTATATACGGCAAAGGAAGCTGGAGCTATGCGGTTCCATGCGTCCCTAAAAATTATCTTATAAAAACGCTGCCAAGCTGCGATTAAATTATCATGATTTAAATACATAGTCAAAACGGAAAATTCCCTGTCAATTACCGACTTGTTTGCTTCCGCATCGGATTCATCTATCGTAAAGGATATGTTTTTATTGTTAAAAGTATACTCGATAGTTTTTTCTTTTGTTTTAGGATATAGGGCTGTTGTAACCGGCCCGGGCTCAAAATAAGACATTGTATCCGTATAAACCGTGTCAAGAGAAGAAATCATAAGGTTCTCGCATTCCTTTGCCTTATCCTTATCGGTATAGGTAAGAAGAACCAGCCAGCCCGTTTTATTGGGCAGCTCAAGGCTTAAAACCCAGCCTGAAAGCTCCTTAGGTTTATATTTTTCGGAAGGCGAATATAAAAAAGACACCGACGATAAAAGAGTTTCCTTATTTCTCCATACAAAAGGAACATCTTTATGAGTTATTTTTAACTGTTTAAAAACATGTTCGGCCGCTTCTTTCGCAGTCTTAAATTGGGACTCTTCATACAAGGCAATTTGCAAATCAACCGGCAGAATAGCATGCTGAAAAAGATATCTTTCATTTCCTTCTCTATTGGCTAACACAAAATCCTCGGGCAGGTCTAGTGCATAGCCCCATGAAGGGGAATACATTTGTTCCGCCGAAAGAGAAACACTTAAAAAAAAGAAACAGCTTAGAAACAAAAAAAATAATAAAACGTTTTTCTTCTTCATTTTTTCCCTCATATTACCTTATAATTATAACT
>CAJPPE010000228.1 GCA_905372345.1 uncultured Treponema sp.
CTTTTGTAAAGGGCATTATACCTGAAAAACCGTAGACGGTATCGGTCGGGACTATGATTATTTCGCCTTTTTTTAAGGCAGAAGCTGCTATTTCTAAAGATTTAGGATCTTTTTTTAAGATAACCATTTTTTCTTACCGCCAACATCTGAAAAATGATAGCAATTATCCCCAAAGAAGCCGCTATTGTTTTACATAGGTAATCTGAAAGAAAATATGGAGTTTCAATTTTTAAGATGGTTCCGGGATTTAAGGCCTTTCCAAAGCCGGAATTAAAGTTTACAAGCTTAATCATTCCCTCATTATCATATATATAACCCAATTCATGGGCATAGATAGCAATTGTTTCAGAATCATAGGTTAAATTTCTTATCAAGCTGTCTAAATCCTCTCCCGTTTGCCTAAGAGAGCGGACATGGTTTACAAGAGCATCACGCTGACCTTCTATAAAACGCTTTGCATATATTCCCTTAGGTCCCAAAAACACAGCCAAAACAGTGTAAGCAAAAACCGTAATAAAAATAGGAACCAGCACTCTAAAATAGATTTTCATAGTCTAGTTATATAACGGCATTTTATGTTTTTTTCTTGAATTTTTTGTCAAATTATTTAGGGTAAATAATTTAGGTTATTTACAAATCTTGTCGATATATAGTATAATTATAGATATAGTTATACGGGAGAATAGCATGGCATTAGATTTTAACAAAATTGAAGAACCGGATGATTCGGTTTTTCCTGTAAAATTTGAAGATGAGTCAAATCTTGATATGTACGGTGTATGGGTCAAAAAAAGACCTGAAAATAAAGAAAGTGATATATTACCTATAGAAAATGACACTGCTGAAGATCCTTTTGAAAATGACATACTGGAATTTGATGACCATGATGTCGTAAATTTAGATAATTCGGACGACGTTCCTTTAGAATTTGATGAATTAACAACATCAAATAATTTTGAAACTACAGAACCAGAAGCCTCTGAAGGTATCATTGAAGATGAGTCTATTACTTTTGAAGATGATATTTATGGAGATGAATTTGACATTTTTGATAAATCCAATGCCGCAGTAATTGATGAAGAAGAAAAGTACAGTTTTGATACCGATCTCGATGAAATGCCTAAAGATAATAAAGATGAAGCCGTATCCGATATAAATAACTTTGAAACTCTTGATTTAGACGACTTTCTAGATGATGATGAAACTCTTGAATCGAGCTCTAAAAAAGAAACGGAAAAGAAAGACGAAAACGGCAGCTCAGAACCTGATAACAATATAAAACTTGATCTTTCTTTTGATGAAGACTATTTGGAAACGAAGGAAAGTGATGCCATAGATTTTGAAGGAAATGACAGCTTTGAAATAACTGTAGATGAACCTGAGCCGAATGAAACTTTACAAGAAGAAAAATTTTCAGATGTTGAAAATTTGCCGGGAAGAACAATTGAGGATATTTCCGACTTCGATGACATTTTAGATGAACTTGAAACTAAAAACGAGCCTAAAGAAGAAAAAGCAGAGGAACTAACAGAAGATGTTCCGTTTAATATTACCATAGATGAATACTCCGATATAACTTCTCTAGCCGGAGAAGCTATGGGCAATGATGACGAATTAGAAGATGTCGAAATATTCAGTGATATTTCAGAATTTGAAGAAGTGGAAAATGTTAAAGATAGTACAGAAGATGAAAAGCAAGAGAACGACGATTTAGTTATAGAGAGCACTATAATTGAAGCAGGAAATATAGAAGAAATACGAAAAGAAAATCAAAAGATTATGGATGAATCTTCTCCGGTAGAAACGGAAGGAGCTGGAGAAGCCGATGATTTTGACTCTATGTTGGACAGTGTTATGAACGTGGAAACTGAGACTGTAGAAAGGGAAAAAACAATAGAGGAAAAAAATGATATATTCTTTGACGATATTGGAGCCCTTGAAAATGATCTTTTAGATTCAGCAAATGATGATATTACTGGAGAATTTATTGAAACCTCGCAAGAGATTCCATCAAATAAAAAAGCCGATGAAATTCAATCGTCAGAAACACAATCCAATGTTATTGCAAATGATAAGGCTACCGAAATCTTAACTCAAATTGCAAGTGAATTAGTAAACATTAAAAATGAACTCGCAAATATGAAATCTGAAATGGCTCAAACCCAACAAAAATTGGAAGAGTCAACTATATTAGAATCTAAAGAAAATAAGGTAAACAGCGGCAGCATAAAAGATGCAAGCGACAGCGATAAGTCAGGCTTCTTTAATGATGACGACGGAGATGAAACAATCGCTCTTACGGGAGATGAGCTCAATAATATATTGATAACGGCTGATTTTACGGAAGAAAATACTGAAAAAGAGTACGAAATTCCGGAAACCTTGGATAAAATCGATGGAGCATTCCTTGATGATTCAGAGGAAGAAAATGCTGACGAAAAAGATGAAATTTTTGCCGATGAAGATATATTAAATGATGTAGAGCCTGAACACATCAATGATTTAAAGGAAGATATAAGCTATCTTGATGAAGACTCCATTGATGAAGATATTATTCAAGAAGACTTTATTACTAATGAAATAACTGATGATCTTGTTTTTGAAGAGGAAATCTTAGATACATCGGCCAAACAAGACACCGATACAACCGATACAACAGAAGAAAATAACACTATCGAAGACTTTGACCTAAAAATAACAGAACTGGAACTTCCTGACGGACAAAGCATTCCGCTGGGCGATGAATACAGTGATTTTAATGCTATTACCGACAATATCGAAGAAGGTCATGATGAAGCTTCAGACTTTGAAGATTTAAAGTTTGATGAAAACTTAGAGCAAGAAGAAGTTGAACCTTCTGATGAAATACAGTCTGATGAAATAGCTTGGGAAGACAATGCCTCTACTGTAAACATGGATGATAATGAAGATTCGGTATTTTCAGCCGAAGAACTTGATCAAACCGCTCAGGATATTCCAAGACTAGAACTTGATGAGAGTGCAGCTGAAGAACAAAAAATACAAACCGAAACCTTGCCGATTCATTTAAAAGATGAGATCAAATCTGTTCTAACATATATGGATCAACTTTTGGAAAGTTTACCTGAAGAAAAAATTGAAGAGTTTGCAAAGTCGGAATACTTTGATACTTATAAAAGACTTTTTGATGAGCTGGGGATATCCTAATGGGATTGAGGCAGAAGGCGGAGGCTGTAAGCATAAAAACTTACGAGCCTCCAAAAGCACCGACTGAAAGTCCTTCTTCACCCTTTTTTGATGCAAAAAACAATTTTCAAGCCTTACTTAAAAATCTGCAAATAGAAAAAGGCGGATTTTTGGTAAAAACAAATGAAGATTTTTATAATCTCTGTTTTGCTTCAGGTGTGGATATAACAACTTTTCATAGGTTCATGATACCTTCAAGCATTATAGACGGGTTTAAAGTTAAGCAAAATAACCTGTACTCTCTCAAAAATGAAGATTTAAAGTCTATAAAGAATTTTTTTTCTTCTCAGGAGTATATAAGCATTTCTGAAA
>CAJPPE010000229.1 GCA_905372345.1 uncultured Treponema sp.
TACGCCCGACAATAATTCCTATCAGTCCGCACATGAGCGGATGAACCGAGCTCGGCGGTATAGGAATCATAATCAATGAAATAGCAAAAAAAGTTCCCGCCATAAGACTTATTTTCGGGATATCCTCTTCTTTTGTTCCTTTGACGGCAAAGGCAATTCCTACCGCACTTGCCGCATAACCTACGGCACAAACCGCCGTCGATAATCCTCCATCGGATATATGCATAAATTCCTCTCCTTTATTTACAATAAATTTAGGGCATCTTCAACAGAACGGGGTGCGGGATTTTTATGACCGAAAAGCCTTGCAAGTTTAGGCATAACTATACCAGCTCTTTGCAGCACTTCCGCATTATTAAAAATGCTCACGGCATCGCCCCCCGCAATCAATTCTCCCTCGTTCATCACATAAACATTATCGGCCCACTCATAACAAAAATCCTGATCATGGGTCGAAAAAATAATCGTTTTGCCTTCTTTGGAAAAATCGTCCAAGATAGCTTTAAAGGCAGCCTTTACCTTGCTGTCAAGGCCCGAAAAAGGCTCATCGCATACGATGATTTCAGGTTCCATGACAAGGACACCTGCTATGGCACAAATCTTCTTTTGCCCCAAACTAAGCTGATAGGGCGAGTAATCCTTTAGGTGCTCGATATTCAGTTTTTTTAAGATACGGTCAACGGCAGCTTCTACTTCTCCTCTGCCCATACCCAAATTCTTTAGTCCGAAGCCGATGTCCTCATATACGCTTGTCAAAAAAAGCTGATGGTCGGGATAATCGAAGAGGAAGCCCGATTTTTTTCTTACGGAATTTAAGGTCTTTTTAGAAACCTCTTCACCCAAAATATTCACCCTTCCCGTTTGGGGCAAAATTGTTCCGTTAAGATGATAAAGGAGGGTCGACTTTCCGGAGCCGTTTAGACCGACTACGGCCGTCTTCTTTCCTTTTTCAAAATGAGCATTTATATTCTTGATTGCATTCCTTCCATCGGGATAAGTGTAGGATAAATTTTCTATTAAAACAGCCATGGAATCTCCATAAATCTTTCTATTATTGTGAGGCCTATAAAAAGCAAAACGAAGAAGACTAGAAGGCTTATGTAAAAGGGCGAGGCAATTTTTTCGGGTTTAAATTTGGTTTCGGAGGTAAAGCCCCGTGCCCTCATCGCATTATAAACCTTGTCGCCGTGATCCGCCGCCTTCAAAAAAAAGCCGCCTATCATTTCGCCGTAGGTTGAAACCTTTGCAAAGGTGCGGGCATTGTCAAAACATCGGGCGCTCATAGCCTTTGCAGTCTTGTCAAGATCCGTTCTTACCATAAAAAAGTATCTAAAGGTAAGAGAAATAATTTGATTTAAAAAATTGGGAAGGCCGAGCTTCATAACGCCTTCAACCAAGTAAAGGTAAGAATATTTTGAAGAAATAAAGGAAATCGTCATCATCGCACACATTAACCGCAAGATGAGCTTTGCAGAAAAATATCTTTGTTCTATAGGAACATTGTAAAAGCCCCTTATTACGAAGGGAAGCAGAATCATTATTACAAAGGGTAAAACGCCCAGAACCGATTTGAGGTTTTTAATCCTTTCAGGCGAAAAAATCAAAATCACGGAAATAACTATAAAAACCCAGACTATCAAAACTTCTATGTGCTTAACGCTCGAAAGATAGAATAAAAAAAAGAAAAGAATATATAAAGTTATGTGAGGTGCTTTTTTTAACCTTTCCATGATTTGCGGTCCTCGTAACCGCTTACTTATTTTATAGCACTTTTAGAGGAGAAAGACAAGGGGGGCGATGAAAATCGGACATGTGGTGAAATTTGGTGGGTAGATTTCGGCATACCTATAGGGAGCCTTCCGGCCTACAGGCGGCCTGTAATAATTATGCAAAATGAACTCGGTAGCGATTATTCATCTAATGGGACCTGTTAATAAATATTCCTTCATTGAAAAAATATCAAAAATCAAAGAAGACTCATATAAAAAAATAGTTAATGCAATAAACGCTTTTATTTCGTAATAAACATTTTACTTCTCGGCATAGATAAGGCTGCTTTGAATGTAGGTTTTTATTTCCAAGCCATGGCCCCATTTTTTTGCGTATTCGTCGGAGACTTCTTTAGAACTTATGCTGATATTGATAAAGCCGATTTTTTCAAAGGCTGCTTTTATCTGCTCCGCAGACCAAGCTCCTCCCACTCAGGTCTTTACCATGTTGGGATCGGAAACCCATTCTTTAGGCAGAGCCTTTTTTAGAGTAATGTCCGAAATAGCAACCCGTCCCCCTTTGCGGAGACAACGGTATATTTCGGAGTAAACTCTATATTTATCTGTAGATAAATTTATCACGCAATTACTCATAATAAGATCTATAAACCTATCAGGAAGCGGGATATTTTCAATTTCACCAAGAATAAATTCACAATTTGTAAAGCCGTTTTTTAAAGCTATTTCCGAAGCTCGGCGGATCATAGTTTCAGAGCCGTCAAGACCAAAAACCTTTCCATTGTTACCCACTGCCTTTGATGCTATAAAACAGTCAAGACCTCGTCCGCAGCCTAAATCAAGAACCGTTTCATTTAAGCGTGGTTTGGCAGCTTCTTGCGGATTGCCGCAGCCAAGCCCCATGTCAGCCTCTTTAGGTATTCCGGCCAGGTCTTGAGCGGCATAGCCTATTGAGGCAGTTATCTTTTCAGCCTCTCCGTTTACCGAAAGGTTTTCCTTAGCCAAATTTTCATAGTGTTCTTTTACAGCATACTTAATTGCATTTTTATTGTAATTATTTTTATCGTCACTCATTCAAATTACTATAAGCCCTATTTTTTCTTCAGGTATTTTACGCTGTCCAAGGCAACGGCGGCAATGATGATAAAGCCCTTAAATACAAATTGCAAGTTGGTGTCTATGCCTAAAAAGGTCAGGCAGTAGGTAAGGCTTGTAAAGATAATAACACCTATTACGGCACCGCTTATTTTTCCTATACCTCCGTTAAAGGAGATGCCTCCGACTACGCAGGCGGCAATGGCATCAAGTTCATAGCCTTGTCCCGTTCCCGCACTTGCATTAGCCCTAAAGGCTTCGAGGAAGGAACCCACTCCGTAAAATACTCCGGCCATAATAAAAACGCCCATAGTAACCTTAAAAACGCTTATACCGCTGACAGCGGCAGCCTCAGAGTTTCCTCCTACGGCATACATATTTTTTCCGAATACGGTCTTATTCCAAATAAACCATGCTATTACAATCGCAATTAAGGCAGGAATTATGAGCTTAGGAAGAGTAATCATCTCATTATTCACAATTCCTAAAATCCATCGTCCGCCGAGCAAGTCCTTTACCTCATTGTCGATTGAACCTACGGGAGTTCCGCTCGTACCGAAAAATAAAAGACCGTAGATAATTAACTGGGTTGCAAGGGTTGAAATAAAGGGATGAATCTTAAGCCTAGCCGAAAAAACGCCGGCAAAAGCACTAAATAAAACACAAAGCAATATAGAAAGCCCAAGCGAAAGAATCAAACGCC
>CAJPPE010000230.1 GCA_905372345.1 uncultured Treponema sp.
ATATCTCTATTTTACCGCCAAAACATAAAGTTAAAACAAATATTCTTTTGATATGATACAAAAAAGTTCTTGTTTTGTCAAAGGAAATAGTGTATAATATAGATATGAATAAACGAACACATGTAGCAGGAGCTATTACTTCTTCACAAGAAGATTATCTTGAGCGGATTTACGATTTATCTTTAATTGATGAACAGGTAAGATCCATTGATGTTGCCCGTGCGTTAAATGTTTCACGAGCGAGTGTTAATAAATCGCTTGGGGGGCTAAAAGATGACGGATATATTGAGCAAGAGCCTTATGGAACAATCACCTTAACAAAAAAAGGCAGAGCCATAGCAAAGGAAGTCCGTACCAGACATAATGCTCTCAGGGCCTTTTTAACACAAGTTCTTAAAGTAGATTATGAAATTGCAGATAAGGACGCTTGCGAAATGGAACATGCAATCAGCAAACATACTGCAGATAAGCTTTATGCTTATTTAAAAAAATTAGGCATAACCGAAAAAGATACCGGCAAATAGATTATTTTACTTGCCATTTTCCGCCTATATTGGCTATCCGTTTTGACGGCAGTGAAAGTATACGCCCGTCTTCTCCCAATAAGGAAATCATTTGGGTAAGAAGGTTTACCTCGGTAATCTTAAAGATAGTGCCGTCGTATGGAAATCTGGCTCCTTCAGGCGGCATCGCTTTTCGGGCTTCTGCATACCAATCATATTCGTAAGAAAGACAACATAAAAGCCTTCCGCACTGTCCCGATATTTTTGAGGAGTTAAGCGAAAGGTTTTGTTCTTTTGCCATTTTGATTGAAACGGGTTTTAGCTTATCGGTTACATTATGGCAGCAATAAGGCCGTCCGCAGCAGCCAAGTCCGCCTATAATGCGTGATTCGTCTCGGACTCCTATCTGCCTTAACTCGACACGTACCTTAAACACAGCGACGAGGTCTTTAACCAGTTTTCTAAAATCTATGCGGGTGTCTGCACTAAAAAAGAACAAGACCTTAGGTTCATCAAATAAAAAATGGCAGCCGATAAATTTCATTTCCAAATTATTTAAGGCAACTTTTTCCTTAAAAATTTGGGCCGCTTCTTTTTCTTTTTTACTGTTTTCTTCTAAAATAATCTCTTCATCATCGCTTATTTTTCGAATAATTCTTACAACTTCATCGGGATTAGCATTGATAGGGGCCTTGACTGGGCCTCCAAAACGTGCAACATCATTGCCGTACCGTGTAGGAACAAGAACAAAGTCTCCTGTAGTAAATTTTTGATGCTCGGAAGCTGTTGCATAGAAACTTTCCTTCGAGTAATCCAAATTAAGCTCATATAGGGGTTGAGGAAAGTCGTTAGGATTTGAGCTCATTTTTACAGGTCTTTGATCCTTATCTTCAAGAGATTCAATATCATCTATATTCTCATTAATATCATAATCCATTATTACCCCGCTATGTAGTCAAGTTGACCAAAAGGCCTTTTATTTCATCAAGTCTGTCTAAAATTTGCAGCTTTTCAAGTTGATTAAATAAAAGTTCCTGTGTTAATTTGTCTATTTTCTCATCAATGACTTTTACTATTACATAATTACGCTGTTTTAGAGGATTTAAACCGCCTGAAGTTACAGCTTTTACATTAAGTGAATGTTGCAGTGCAA
Source organism: uncultured Treponema sp. (assembly GCA_905372345.1). GTDB lineage: Bacteria > Spirochaetota > Spirochaetia > Treponematales > Treponemataceae > Treponema_B. The sequence continues at coordinate 1,657 of CAJPPE010000230.1, forward strand.
AGTTTACAAAGCTTTTGACTGCTTTTTTATATTTGTTTATTGTTTCGGTATTTACGTTTTCAGCCAGATTGGAGCCGCTGGAATAAACATCGTCCTGTAAGACAGCTAAAATATCGTCTACAGCTTTTTTTCTTTCTTCAGGATTAAGCCCTTCCAGCTTTTTTTCGTAATAGAATTCTTCAGTTTCCTGAATATTGTCATCTAAAATAGTCTCCAAAAAAGACTTAGGCTTTTTTAGCTTGGTATCTTCCGTTTTTCGTGTTTGATTTCTTTGAATGTGCGAATCTTTAGCTATGAGAGGTGCAGCCGTATTAAGAGCGGAAACGTAGTTGCTTGTATCGACAGAGTTTCCCATGGTTTTACCTCATCTGGAATGTACAAGAGCAGAAGCCGCAAGGCCCTGTCTGTTTTTGTATTCTTTTTCCGCCTTTTCAAATTCGGCTTGATTATCTACGGCAAAGCAATAGCCGTGTAAAAATACATCATCGTCAAGGCGTATTTTTTTTGTCAAAACCGAGCCTAAAACAAGACCGGTCGACAGAACAACAACACTTTCCGGAGCGATAACATCGCCTTGAACCATTCCGCCTATGGTTATCGATTTGGCATGTATGTTTCCACGAACTCTTGCGTTTTCTGCAATAATAACCCTTCCGGGGGTGTTTATGTCTCCGTTTATATCTCCGTCTATACGCAAAAAACCGGACACACTTAGACCTCCGTTTACAAAGGTTCCCGGGCCTATGATTGTGTTTATGGAAATATCATCAATAAAATCAGCCATGGCTATTTTTTTCTTCCGGCATTCTTTATGTTAAGATATTTCATAGGATCTACAACGTCAGAACCTATGTGAACCTCATAGTGCAAGTGGGGGCCGGTAGATATACCTGTGTTGCCTATATAGCCTATTACCTGTCCCTTTTGTACATGCTGTCCTCGTGTAACCCTAAATGAGCTTAGGTGAGCATATCTTGTAAAGAAACCATGCTTATGTTTTATAATAATGTAATTACCCCAGCCCGGATCCGTTTCTACCGTAATAACCTGTCCGTCAGCCGTAGCCATAATCGGGTCGCCGGAGCGGCCTGTTGCAAGGTCTATACCGGTATGAATATACCATTGTCCGGTAAAAGGGTGACGGTTTTGACCGAAAGCCATCGTGATATGCCCGATGCCGCCCTTAATGGGCCAAAGACTCGGAATATCCGAAAAGAGGGCTGTTTGGGTGTCCATCAGCTTTGCCATTTCCTGTACGGGCTGAATGGTGTCCTGTAAATAGGCTGAAAGTTTTTTAAGTTCGCTTACTTCTCTTGCTGTTCCTTGGGCTTGTTCTTGCACATTAAACAGGAGTGAAAGGTCGCTTGAATCATCATTTTCCGCACCTGTTTCCATAATGGACTGTAAACCCAATGATGTTAATGTAGAAGAAAGAGTCGATTGAAAATTCTTTGCATTTTTTAAAAGGTCGTTTGTTTCATTCTTTAAAACATTAAGACTGGCTTGAGTTTTGCGTGTTTCTTCCTTTAGGTTAGCCAGTTTTCTGGCTGAGGTTACAGATTCGGCTGCAAACCAAAAAAATGAAGCTAAAATACCTACAAGCAAAACAGAAACAAAAATAATCGAAAAAATACTTGCCTGAAAATTTACAATTCTTTTTTGAGAATGCGGAACAACCATTACGGTAAGTTTTTTACGGCCGCCGTTGATAAATTTCATTACACCCTTAGATACGCTTGTGCAAAAAGCCTTAAAAAGCTCATTAAAATAGCGTACCAAGTTATTTTCTGCCTTTTTATATGTTCGTGTTCTTGACACTTTAAACTCCTCTTTTGACTATACCATAAAATATAATAA
>CAJPPE010000231.1 GCA_905372345.1 uncultured Treponema sp.
AAACAAATTTTATTATAGTTACCCAGTTAAAAAATCAATAATATTTGCATTTTGATTTTACTGACTTAATATGCGATAATTTATTCGGTAAACAATATAAAAGGAGGCGAAACATGGGGTATCAATAATGTTCCCAAACACTATCATGCTTTAATTTCAGCAGCCTTGAATGCCTATTGTTTTAATGAGCCTATCAATGATAGATAATGATGTCGCTCATAACTATGCAGTATATATGATGAATAAAATTAGGGATAAAGAGCGTTACTGATCAAATTTTAATTAAAAAGTTTATAAAAAAACTATCTTAAAACATGTTATTGCATAACAAATGATTAACGATGAGTTCTTATTCTCTGTTCTCCAACTTTTGTGATGCGGTTGCCTTGAAACTCGCTTTCCCCTAACTTGAACTGCCTCCTCTAAAAGTGTATAATGGCAGGCTATGCAAGAATCTAAACCGCTTATAATTCAAGGAGACCGCTCCATTCTTTTGGATATTCACGACTCGGAAGCTAACGAGGCTCGTTTTGCCCTTATTCCTTTTGCGGAGCTTGAAAAGTCGCCTGAACATCTTCATACTTACAGGTTGACCCCCCTCTCGCTCTGGAATGCGGCAGGTGTCGGGCTTTCAGCCGATTCTATTATGAAAACTCTCACGGGCTTTTCCCGCTTTAAGGTTCCCGACTCTATCTTGGTTTGGATGAAAGAAACGATGGGCCGTTACGGTAAAATAAAGCTCCTCCCCCTTGAAGAGCCTCAAGAAGAGGCGGCTTCCGAAACCATTGAAGAAAAAGCGGAATTTTTTCGCCTTAAACCTGAAAATGCTCTTATCTTTAAGGAATTAAAAAGCAGCAAGATTCTTTTAAAATATTTAATAGAAGACCCCGATGAGGAAAACTCTTTTTTGATTTCCCTTTTAAACAGGGGAACTGTAAAGCAGGCTCTTTTAAAACAGGGCTGGCCCGTGCAGGATGAGGTTCCCCTCCGTGACGGCGAGCCCTTGGATATTTCTCTAAAAGAAAAAACTTCAAGCGGTACCGAATTTGAAATCAGGGATTATCAGCGGGATGCGGCCTCTTCCTTTGTCGGCGATAAATCGGCAGGAACCGGCTTCGGCACAATTGTTCTGCCCTGCGGCTCGGGAAAAACCATAGTCGGAATGCTTACGATGAGCCTTCTTAAAACAAGCACCCTTATTCTAACCCCCAATGTTGCTGCCGTTTATCAGTGGCGGCGGGAGCTTTTGGATAAGACAAACATAAAAGATGAGGATATAGGCTTATATACGGGCGAGGTAAAGGAAATAAGGCCTGTTACGATAGCGACCTATCAGGTACTCACTTGGAGGCCCAATACCGATGCGGCCTTCCCTCATTTTAAGATTTTTAGAGAGAGGGCTTGGGGGCTTATCATCTACGATGAGGTTCACCTATTACCGGCTCCGGTTTTTAGAATTACGGCAGAGCTTCAAGTTATAAGAAGACTCGGGCTTACTGCGACCCTTGTGAGAGAGGACGGCTGTGAGGGCGATGTTTTCAGCCTTGTCGGCCCTAAGCGGTTCGATGTGCCGTGGAAGGACCTTGAACAAAAGGGCTGGATAGCAAAAGCTTATTGTACCGAAATCCGGGTAAACATTGCTCCTTCAAAAGAGATAGAGTACGCTGTGGGTACCACTCGCGAAAAGCACCGCATTGCAAGCGAAAACCCTGCAAAGCTCGAAATAGTAAAAAAACTTTTGACCAAGCACAAGGAAAATCAAATTCTTATAATCGGGCAGTACTTATCCCAGCTCGAAACGATTGCAAAAGAAATAAATGCTCCTCTGATCACGGGGAAAAATACAAATGCCGAGCGGGAGCTTTTGTATGATTCATTTAGAAAGGGAGAGATAAACGTTTTGGTGGTTTCTAAGGTTGCAAACTTTGCGATTGATCTGCCTGATGCTTCGGTAGCTATTCAGGTTTCGGGCGTTTTCGGGAGCCGGCAAGAAGAGGCTCAGCGTTTGGGCCGAATCTTGAGGCCTAAAGAATGTGATTCCCATTTTTACAGCATTGTAACCCGCCAAACTATAGAAGAGGGCTTCGCCGAAAAGCGTCAAAAATTTTTAGCAGAGCAGGGTTATGACTACTCGATTCTTACCGAAGCCGAATTGGATAAATAAATGAATATTGTTTTGTTTTCAGATGATGATTGTGCAATTCCCGATTGTATAAACGATGGTTGTGTCTTTTACAAAAACGATGAACACATAAACGGCGGCTTTGTTTTTTACAAAAATGATGAACGCTATCTTCACATAAAAAAGGTTTTGCACTTAAAAGAAGGCGATGTTTTTAAGGCCGGAATCATAAACGGAAAAATAGGCGAAGCTCAGATCTCTCACCTTTCCGAAGAAAAAATCCTTTTTTCTTTTTGCCCGAATAAGCCCGATAAAGGCATTGCTGATAATGGTGCAGATAAAGTTGAGACGAGGCCTCTGCCCCTTCCGCCCATAAAAATAATTCTGGGCTTTCCACGCCCCATTCAGTTGAGGCGTATCCTTCGGGATGCGGCAAGTTTGGGCTTTGCAAAAATCGTACTATGCGGTACGGACTTGGGAGAGCGTTCCTATTTAAAATCGAATCTTTCAAGCCCCGAAGAAGTAAAAAAATATCTTTTAGACGGTATCTCGCAAGCCGGTCAAACCATGCTGCCAGCCTTTTCTTTTTGCAGCTCGGTAAAAGAAGCCTTAAAAAATTTAAAGGCCGCCTCGTTCAAGGGCAGTAAGGTACTACTCGATATAGGAGATTTTCCTTCTCTTTCAACATTTAAGATGAAAAAAGGAGAAGAACTGAGTATAGCAATAGGAAGCGAGAGGGGCTGGACTCAAAATGAAAGGGAAGCCTTTTTGGCTGAAGGCTTTATTTCTTATTCTATGGGAAAACGCATTTTACGTACCGAAACAGCCCTTACTTCCGCCCTGTCCGTTCTTCTTGCAAACAACGGCTTTTGGGACTAGATAAGCTGGGATAACCCATGGTAAGCCTATTTTCAAAAAGGGTAATTTTTATAGAGCTTCTACTTCTTTAATGCTTAAACCTGTGACTTTTGCGATATTTTCTATAGGGAAATTCATTGCAAGCAGGTTTTTTGCCGTTTCGAGTGCTTTTTGGTAAACCCCTTTATCAATACCACGCTCAAGGCCTTGTTGTATTCCCTCTTCAATGCCCTGTCGATAACCTTCACTTATACATGATGCCCTGTCATGTTCATATTTCATACGAGATTCATATAGCCATTTATCTCTAGGGTTCATTTCCATTATGTTTATTGTTGCATTGGCTTTTCTCATCATCTCTGAACTTTCTGCTAACATTTCCCTCACCTCCGGATTATCAGTTTCGATAAATTTCAGCCAGTTTAATAAGCGTTTAGCTTTATTATCTTTAAATTGACCTTCTTTTGAGAGCTTTGCCTTTTCAAGGTTCAATATATGAATCTCAAGTTTTGAAACTAAAGGCTCTTT
>CAJPPE010000232.1 GCA_905372345.1 uncultured Treponema sp.
ACCTTAAAATTCATTCTACCATTATTTTATAAAATTTTCAATCAGATGTGATTTTTATAATCCATTAAAAACTTCAATGCCTTTATGAGTAATCTTATCTTTGTTATCCGATAAAAAAACTTCTAAGATGCTGATTGTAGAATTTTTAGGGGCAAATTTATTTCTTAAAGAAAAATTATCCAAGGCCCATGCGAGAGCCATTGTTATTGTGCCGTAGTGAGTTACGATGATTATGTTTTCATCTTTTAAGGCTGCTTCTTCTAAAAAGTCGGAAGTTCTCTTAAAATGTTCAAATGAGGTTTCGCCTTCAGGCGGGGCTGAGCTGTCATTGTTCTCGATCCAGTTTTTTGCTTCGATAGGATATTTTGTTTGAGCTTCTTCAAAGGTCAAGCCCTTAAAAATACCGAAGTTATATTCTTGGAGTCTCTTATCGGTTTGAATATTTTTAAGACCTAAATATTCGGCTGTTTGTAAGGCTCTTTTGAAGGGGCTTGAATAAACTTTAAAAGAAGAAAAATCCTCTAGTTTCGGTTTTAAACTGTCAAGCATGGGATAGGCTTCTTCCGCCAAGGGACTGTCGTCAAAACTAAAAATTCTTTTTTTGTTTGTTACAGTGATTCCGTGTCTTATCAAAACTATTTTCATATTCTATCCTTGGATTTTATAAATGGACGTTTATAAAAAAACTTGTGCTTAAAACTGCCAGTTCCGTTAATTCGACAATGAGCCCGTTTACATCTCCTGTGGTGCCGCCTATTTTTTTATATGAAATTCTTATTATGATAAATGTTAGAATAAATGCGGTTAAAGGAAGGAGTAAATATTTTAAGCGTTCTGCTAAAATAAAAGTTCCTTGTATTTTTGAAAAAGCTGCTATCTCAGGCGTAAAAAGGGAAAGGAAACATACGAGGATCAGCCAAAAGAAAAAACTAAACTTTGATGCCGACTTATGGAAGAGCAGGCCAAGGCCCGTATCCTTTGCAGGTTTTGAAAAAACTACAACTGTCAAACCTGAAAGCCTCGAAATTATTCCGGCTAGTATGAGTAGGCCTGCATCAGGTATTATGGTAGAATAATTTATGTATCTGAGAAGCAAAAAAACATTAAGCCCTATTGTTCCATAAGTTCCTATTCTCGGATCCTGCATAATTTCCAATATTTTTTCTTTTTTTCTTGCAGAAAAAAAACCGTCTATAGTGTCTCCGACTCCGTCAAGGTGAATGCTGCCCGTTAAAAATAAATAGAGGAGCAAACTTATAAATCCCGATATTTCAATATATTTTTGCGGGAGAAAGTATATTGGGATAAGAACAATGCCTGCAATAAGCCCTCCTATAAGAGGTAAAAAATAAAAAGCTCTTTTAATATTTTTTTCGTTAAAGTCTATGTTTATGTTGATGGGGATGCGGGTAAAAAACTGCAAGGCTAAAATAAAACCTTTCATATTGATGCTCCGTCTTTTATTTTTATAGGTAGGCCGCAAACGCAGAGAACAACCTCATCTGCAAGCTCGGCGATTTTTGCATTTACTATTCCTTGAATATCCGAAAAAGCTCTTGACACGGGATGCATCGGTACAATAGAAGAACCGACCTCATTGGTTACAAGAATTAAGGAGCCGTTTATTTTTTTTATTTCTAAAATAAGATTCTTAATTTGAGTTAATGAAACATCGATTGTCTTTTGAATATCTTCTTCGCAGGGCTTTTCTTTTTCTCCTGTTATTTGAAAAAGAATTCGAGAAATTAAATTTGTTACGCAGTCAAGTAAATAGTGTTTTTCTTCTTTGACGGCTTTTTCTAAGTTTAAAAAGCCCTCATAGGTACGCCACTTTGGGTTGCGTCTTTTAATATGCTTTTTTACTCTTTCCTGCATTTCATCATCATAGATTTCGGCAGTCGCTATATAGACAACATCATCTATTCCGTCTAAAAGTTTTTCGGCATAGGCCGATTTTCCGCTCCTCGATCCGCCTGTTATAAGTGTTACCATAAGGTAAGTATATCAAAAAAAAAGAAAATGTTAAGGGGGCAAAGAAACTGAGTGCGGCTTTTAAATAGCCTTATTTTTTAAAGATCATTGTAATAATTTTTTCTGTCATAGGCTCTTGTATAAAGGGCTTTTTTTTGCGAAAATGAACATGATGAATTTTTATGATGAAATAAGAAGCCGGTATGGGAATGTAAAAAGAGCACGGGGCTTTTATCTTTATACCGAAAAAAATGTAAGACTTTTGGATATGTACCTTGACGGAGGAATGTCAATTTTGGGTAGAAGGGAAAATCAGGCTCCATTGGTGTTTAAGCAGAGTATAGATAAGGGTTTAAATGCCTTCCTGCCTTCTTCCGGCGATTACCGGCTTAAAAAAGCCTTGAATTCCCTTTTTCCCGAACATCCTCATTTTTATCTTCTTTCGGAATGGAGCAAGGCTCTTTCATTTTTAGAAACGGAAGATAATAAAACCGGTCTTGACTCTTGTATTATGGAAAATACTTGGCGGCCTTTTTTGCCCTCATCTGAAAATTTAAAGAAAAAAAAAGTTTTTTTTGTAAATCCTCCGTTTTGCAGTTCAATAAAAATTGCGGTTTCTAAAGAGGCTCTTCCTATTTTGTCTTCTGAAGTTTCTGCCGCCGAAAAAGAAGTTTTAGCTAAGGCTTTTTTTGATTTGATAAGAATCATTAAACTGCGAGAACAAGAAAAGGGGCTTTCGGATGAAGAGTTGATAAATTGTGCCCGAGGAAAAAAGAAAAAACAGCAGCTTGCAAAAAACATAAAATCTTATAGAAGGGCAGCGGAACTTTGCTCCCATTTTTGGAATATGGAAGGCCTCTATCTTTTTCCAAAATTGAATGAAGAAAAATATGAGAGCTTTTTTAAGGCTGCCTTAGATTCTCATATTCTTCTGTCTCCTTATTTTACTATTCCGTCGATATTGCCGAAAATAAGGGTATACACAGAGCTTGAAAATTTTCTTAAAGCTCAACTACAAAATATAAGGATTAAATAATGAATGATTTAGTTAAATTTTTATCGGATGGCTATCATATTCTATTGTTTGTGAAATTGTTCTTAGGAGCTGCCGCCGTTTTTTTTGGAATTATAGTATGGAGCAAAACCAAGAAGACCTCAATGATTCTTTTTGTGCTTGGTGTGTTTTTGATGTATATTTCAATTTTAACCGATACGCTTGCATATTTCGGTTTTATAAATACCAAATTTTTTACTATCGGACGGCTTCCTCTTCTTTCTCTCATTTTTGAAAGTGCACCACTAGCTCTTTTTATTGCGAGCTTTTGTGTGTTTTTACGCGAAAGGATTTTTTAATTCCGATTTGGTTTTTAAAAGTTTAGCTTTTACAAGCCCTTACAATATAGATAGGATTTTCTCCCTTAAAAAGACCTGCCCTTCCCATTGAGGAGGTTTGAACAAGATCGGCCTCAATTTCTGTATATCCGTATTTTGGGAGGAGTTCTAAAAATTCATTTAAATT
>CAJPPE010000233.1 GCA_905372345.1 uncultured Treponema sp.
CTAAGCTTAAAATAAATAAGAGGCTTAGTACGCCGGTTTTTAAAAAAAAGTTTAATTCTTTTTTTAGGGTTTTCATAAATTATCCTCCGTGATACAAGTTTTGCCTTACAAAACACTACCGGTTTTAAGACTTACAAAATACTCAGTCTAAACGATTTTCATATTTCTTTAAAAAGTTTTTATAATAATCGTTAAAAGAATCGTTTTGGATGGCCTCTCTTATGTCTTGTACCATACTATATAAAAAAGCCAAGTTATGATAAGTTGCAAGCATTGAGTATAAAATTTCTTTTGTTCTAAATAAATGCCGCAAATAGGCCCTTGTATATTGTCGGCAAACCTTGCACTTGCATTGAGAATCGATCGGGTTAAAGTCGAACTCGTATTCTTTCCGCTTAATTGAAATAGCTCCTTCATGGGTAAAAAGGTTTCCGTTTCGGGCATTTCGGGAAGGCAGGACACAATCAAAAATATCGACTCCGTTTTTTACGGCTTCAAGGATGTAGTCGGGAGTTCCTATTCCCATTACATAGAGGGGTTTATTTTTAGGGATGTGCTTTGCGGTAAAGCTCAAATATTCTTGATAGAGGTCTTTGGGTTCTCCTATGGAAAGGCCGCCTATGGCAATTCCCCTAGGCTCATGCTTTAAGATAGCTTCAAGGCTTTGAAGTCTTAGGTCTTCAAAGAACCCGCCTTGTACTATAGGGAAGAGGGCTCCGTCATATTCATCGGGGGTATTGTGCCAAGCTGCAAAGGCCCTGTCGAGCCAGTTCATAGTTATTTTAAGGTCGGCAAGAGTTTGGGTTTTGCTTATCCCAAAAGAAGAGCAGATGTCCAGCTGCATTTGAATATCGCTGTTAAATCCCGTCTGCAATTCTACCGCAATTTCAGGGCTTAAAAATTGACGGCTTCCGTCTATGTGGCTTTGAAATTTTACACCCTCTTCGGTAATTTTTCTTAATTGTGAAAGCGAAAAAACTTGAAAGCCCCCTGAATCGGTTAAAAAGTTTTTTTTCCAGCCTGAAAAGCCGTGTAAGCCTCCTGCCGCTTTTATAACTTCAATTCCCGGCCGCAAAAAAAGATGGTATGTATTGGCCAAAATAATTTCAAAACCTATTTCGTTTAAGTCATCCTTTGTCATCGCCTTTACTGTAGCTGCTGTTCCAACAGGCATAAAGGCCGGAGTAAGCACCTTTCCGTGAGGCAGCTCCAAAACTCCCGTCCTTGCAGGAGAAGCCGCATCTTGATGTAAAAGCGTAAAAATTTCTTTTTTTCCTTTCATTAAATCTTCAATCCTTTAACCGCTTGAAAGTTTATCACAAAGACGGGAAAAAATCAATTAAAGGGGAAAGTTGCCGGCAGGGACAGCTGGGGTTAGGTATTTAACCGCAGGGGGCGCAAAGAACGCAGAGGATTTTTTTGGGGGATGTCAGATTGGTTCTGTCCCTGCTTTTGGGGTGGTTAATTTAACTACTGGTTAACCTCCACTAGGATACAGTCCTGTTTGTCAGTGTTAAAGATGGTGTTATACAAATAGCTTTTTAATTTATCTAGCAGCAGATCCACCACCCCAAACTTTTTGTCCGCCAGTATGACTGGTATATCTATGTAGCTCTTCATCAACTAATTGTATTATACCCTTCTTATCACTATGGTGCCAAACAAAACCTGAAGGCTGATTCCCATTATTAATATTTTCAATAAAATTTTCCCATGTTCTTTCTTTTAATATTTCTTGGCGTTCTGCTAAGGAAAACTTTTTATAAGTTTTACCTTCTGCTATTCGTTTATTTTGTTCATCAAAAACTTTTTTTATTTTTAACCTAAATCTTACATCTGAATTAAATCTACTTCTAAATTGTCTATTACATTCAGGAAATTGAGCTACATAATTACTTGCCTGCTGTAAGTGTTTAGGTAATTTAACAGTAAATATACTTTTAAAACGAGGAAAAAAATCTGTCGTCATTTTACCAGATGCATCTTTATATATTTTTTGAGTAAATTTTATACCTGTCATTGAATGTCTGATAGATTTTAATGAAGGGAAAGGCATAGCCCGTCCACTCATTAGGCCAAAGCCATATATAAGAACAGCGACGGTAATTATAGCAATACATATAATAATCGCTACATTCATGGCTTTCTTATTTTTTCTCACACTGTTTTCTTTAACAGATGGAATATCGCTAATTTTTTGTTCAGCTACAAATTTTTCTTCCGAGACTTGAGGTTGTATTTGTGCAATGATAGGCATTGTATGAATGTATTCTATCACAAACCAGCCTGCTTTTTGTAGAATATTACTATCTTCTAAGTATCCATGTATATTTTTTTCAGTAATTATAAAATTATCACTTCTATCTTGAAGTTCTTGCCTACCATCAGTACAAATGATAAATTTATCCTGATCAGACTTTTCTACATCGTGTATGTATTGAAAAATAGTTTTCAGATTTGTCCAAGGGCCATTTGCAAGAAGCAAGTTGACCCGTTCTTGTGCATATGCAATGTTGGAATAATTTTTTACAACTTCATCATATATTAAAACTGATCTACCATAAAACTTATATATCTGTAAGCGAGCCCCAATTGGAACCTCTGGAATCATTTCGTTCGTAATATATGATTGAACATCGGCCAAAACAGTACACATGGAGCCAGATATATCGATAAAAATTGTTACATTTTTTGGGACAGCATCCTGTGACTGTGAAGTACATGGCATAAGTACCACAGTACTTAGCAGTATCATTATCAAAAAAAGATATCGCTTCATTTAAGCCTCCTATATACTATATACAAATATACATTTAGGACAACAATAATGTTATGGTCACTGTTTCAGTATAAATTTTGTGCATATCCTTCAGACATGTTATCCTAACTATATTCATAATTATATCATACTATATTTCATTGTGTCAATACTATATTTAGTTAAAATATTATGAATGAGTGTGTTTCTAAGAGAACAACAGAGTCTTGTTATCGGCAGACTTCGTAAAGAAAGAGAAAAAGCAGGTTTATCCCAGTTAGAATTGGCTTTGCGGGCAGATATTTCTCAAAATATGATCAATTATATTGAAACGGGTAAAAGGACACCCAGCCTCGATACTCTTTTAAAAATCTGTCATGCTCTGAATATAAATCCGGCCGTCCTTTTTTCCGATACGGAAGAAGAAAAGGCAGAAGCAAAAAAGCAAGTTCTTGATATCATACAAAGATGGATGTAGGCTTTTATTTAAATTAGTCCGTCTAAATTCCCAACAAGTTTTTCTAAGCGATTACCGGGAGGGGGTCTTAAATTTTAAATACCTCGATATTTGGAAAATCTTTTACATCATAATACGGTTCTTCATTCTCCCATAATTGATGAAATCTTAAAATATGAATATGATTTTCATATGCCTCTAATTGTGTTTTATCAGATACTTTATCCAATGAATTTATCATTGAATCTTGAGTTTTTAAAAAT
>CAJPPE010000234.1 GCA_905372345.1 uncultured Treponema sp.
GTATTATTAGTTAATATTAAATGGGAGGCATTTAATGAAGAAAAATTATAAATTGATTATTTTGATGTTTGTTCTTGTGCCGATTTTGTTTGCATCATGTGCATCAAAGCAAAAGGCAAAAGACATTCCGCCTGAACCGAAAGTTGAAGATGTCAAAACTCCGGATGTAAAACAAGAAGGAGCCGAGACAGACCCTATTCTTGCCAAACTTAAGCTTTTTCAAGGTGAAGACGGAAAAGTAAATCAGGTAAGGAAAAGAGCTATAGAGCTGGGAGCAGACGAAGCATATCCCGATTTTTTCAACGCTGCGGACGATGTTAAACAAAAAGCCGACACGGATGTTGCAGCAGGGAATTTAAAAGAAGCTATAGCTAAATACGAAGAAGCAGTAAGCAGATATGAAACCCTTATCAATCTGACAGAAGCATCTAATTTAAGAACCGAAATAGAAGCTAACGGTTTTGCAGCATATTCTCCGGCAGACTACGCTGAAGCTGAAAGGTTTTCAATCAACACCGTAGATCATTACAACTTAGATTATACTATGGCAAAAGAATCTTCGGAAGACGCTTTGAAGCTTTATAAAAAAGTTGTAAATAAGGGATACTTTGAATTTGCCAAAACAGCAAAAGATACTGCAATAGAGAGTAAATATTACTGTGATTCGATCAAGGTTGCAAGAAGCAGAAAGGAAGAATACAACAATGCCGTCAGAACCTATAACCGCGGAAAATCGGCAGCCGATATGGCTGATTATAAGGAAGCCTATATATCGTATGATGGCGCTGCAAAACTTTTTGCAAAACTATATGTAGAAGTTTCTTTAAAGCGGGCAGAAGCCGAAAAAGCTATGGCTGAAGCTACAATTAGACAGCAGGAAAGCTCGGATCTGGCCTTAGAAGCCGATAAGGAAGCTCCTTTGACCGAAGGCGGCGAAGGATTTACCGAAGGAGAACTTGATTTACAGGATCTGTCCACACCTGAGACTGGAGAACCTGTTGAAAACATCAATACACAAGATGATGAATCTGAAAACACAGACAATAGCCAAACAACGGAAGGAGGAAACCAATAATGAAAAAGCTTATCACAATCTTAATATTTTTATCGCTTTTAATACCTCTTTTTGCCGTATCCTATGACGATAACGAATACCAGAGAAAAAGCAGGGCTTATACGGAACTTGCAGCAAAGGCCTATGATGAAGGGGATTATGAAGCTGCCATCGAATACTCCAAACTTGCAGAAAGCTATGCACAGCAGTCGGCGGATTTTATTCAAAGAATGTTGGCTAAAACCGAAGCCGAACAGGAAATGAATAAGGCTCGCACCAGATTCACTTGGGCTAAGGCAAACGGAGCCGAAGAAAAATACCCCGATGCTTATAAAACTGCAGAAGAATCCTTAAACGCAGGAAGCATAGCCTTCGATAACGAAAACTACGATGTAGCAGTCGTATGCGCCCAAAGAGTAATGGATGCTCTTTCGGTAGTTGAAGGAAAGGATAGCACAGGCCTTGCAGAGCTTCCTTCTCAATATAGGGTTAGAACATGGAGAGGAGAAAAGGATTGCTTATGGAATATTGCAGCCAAAAAAGAAATTTACGGAAATTCCTTTATGTGGCGTAAGCTGTATGAGGCTAACAAGGATAAGCTCCCTGATCCCAAAAATCCCAACTGGGTAGAACCGGATATTATTTTAACAATTCCGTCAATTAAAGGTGAAAAAAGATCAGGCCTCTACGATCCTTCAAAAACTTATAAACATTTTAAATAAGAAATTAGAAAAAGCCTCAAAATCTAAAAAGGTTTTGAGGCTTTATTATTAAGAGATTTATAAATAGCTTTTACTAAGTTCCCATCAAAGTTTTAATATCAGTAATCTCATATCCCATCTCGGTTAAAACATCGATTAAAAGCTGCAAGTTATAATAAAGATAGTCGCCCCTATTTGAAAGAGCTCTGCCTATGCGTATGGGGATTATAGAACCCGTCTGAACGGAATCGGCTATATCTTCAATTAATTCTGCAGAAGTCTTATAAAGAGAAGGAACTGCAAATTTTTCATCAGGGCTAAGCCAATCGGCTACCCTCACATCAGGCGAAATAAAAACATAGCCGGCATTTTTTCCTGCATTTACAATGAGCGAAGAAGACATATAATGAGGAGTATGCCAAATAAGAGAAAGCTCGGAACCTGTAAGAGAATAAAAATTATCCTCATTGCGGGCTAGACCCTGCTTTATAAAGTTATCGTCTATCCTATAAGCTGTATCGTTCAAATTCCACGTAGTAAAGAAAAGGGAGCCGCATTGGTGTCCGCTTTTTACAATCTCTTTTACGGCATTGGGGTTTTGCCTCATAGCTTCGCCATTTATAAAAAAAGTTGAACTTATATTATTCTTTTTTAAAGTATAAAGAATACTCGCAATCCCGTCCATATCGTCCATAGCATCAAAAACTAAGGCCACCCGTTGTTTTCCGCTTCGGTTTCCATGCGAAAAAACGGAAGAAGAATTATCGATTTCGGAAGAAGCTTTTTTTTGAGTTTTTTCCCTTAAAAAACTGCCATCTTCCAAAAGCGGACGAGTTATAAAATCTTTAAGACGGCGAATGTATATCATATTTGCAAAATAGCCTGAATTTGAATCTATGTAAATTCTATCCGAAAGATTAGCATTTTTCTTTTGCATGATTTTTTTTGAAGAATGGGTCCATTTTAAATTTGAAACATATTTCAAAATTTCTGCATTATCGGAATCCTGCGACGCACCTTCCGGCTCATTATTCCGGGCACTTTTCAAACTTATTAAAATTTCCTTGCCTGAGTCCGACCAGCTATAATCCTGCATTGACGAAACGGAAATCTTTTTCTTGCCTGCACCGGAAGAGTTATCGTTAAGATTATACTCGTAAATATAATTTTCACCGCCTAAAAAAACGGTAAAATTATTTTTCCAAACAGCCGAGATAATTTTTTCATCCGAAAAAACATTGAGCTTTTTCCATGAAGAGCCGCCGTTTTCTTCCGTGCGGGAGGTATCATAAAAAACTATCCCTTCAGCCTCCTTAAAAGCGGCAATTCCAAAATTAGGCGAAGCTGCAAGAAACGAGCTTTTTTCGATGATAGGGATTTTTTCAAAACTTGAAGAAGATGGAAGAATTTGCCATGCCCTTAAAATTTTTGAGCCGCCTGCAAGACCTTCGGCAAAAACGATGGGGAAATTATCTTTCCAATGAACTGAAACTTCAGCCGTATTTCCCGGAAGCAATAAATAAGGAATAGAATCCGAGGAATAAACATTGACATAATCGTCTCCATCCAGTTTAATGCGGTAAACATTTCTTTTGCCTTTAACAAAAATAGCGGTCTTGCCGTCAGGTGCTATAAAAATAGAATCAAAGGCCGGAGAAAAATCCGAAGGAATTTTTGCAGCAAGTTTTCCGGCAGGAAATAAGGGCGCATAAAAAGC
>CAJPPE010000235.1 GCA_905372345.1 uncultured Treponema sp.
ATTTATATCAAATGGCAGGCACACATATGCCCATCTGCAACTTCTCTAAGTACAGGTTTTTCAACCGCGCACTTATCAATTTTCTTTGAACAGTTTAAATGGAAAGGACAACCCGTAGGAAGATGTATCGGTGAAGGTATTTCACCTGTAAAAGGAATCCTTCTGCGTCTGTTATCGGGATCGGTATCGGGAATAGCCGCTATCAAGGCCTGAGTATAAGGATGTAAGGGGTCTTTATAAATATCCACCGAAGGAGCCATCTCCATAATAGAGCCCAAGTACATAACTGCAACCCTATCCGACATGTGCTTAACGACATTCAAGCCGTGCGAAATAAACAAAAGGGTTAAATTCCTTTCTTTTTGCATATCCAATAAGAGGTTTAATACCTGAGATTGAACTGAAACGTCAAGAGCACTTACAGGCTCATCGCATACAACGACTTCAGGGTCCAAAACAAGGGCTCTGGCTATAGCAATACGCTGACGCTGTCCGCCTGAAAATTCGTGGGGATATCGGTAATAAGCATCTTCCGGAAGACCTACATATTTTAAAAGCCCCATAACCTTTTCTTTTCTTTCGTGCGGAGCCATTTTTGTCTGGATAAGAAGGGGTTCTTCGATGATGTAACCGACATTCATTCTGGAATTCATAGAGTCGGCAGGATCTTGGAAAATCATCTGAACATTTCGGCGTACATCTCTTAGTTTTCTTTCAGGCAAACTTTCAATGCTCTTACCCTTATAAAGAACTTTTCCTGAAGTGGGCTTATAAAGACGCATCATAGCTCGGCAAAGAGTGCTCTTGCCGCATCCTGTCTCACCTACAAGACCAAGCGTTTCGCCGGGGTATACTTTTAGATTTACCCCATTTAAGGCATGAACAACATTTTTAGTATATTTTCCTTGAGAAAATTCTTGAACTAAATCAACTGCTTCAAAAATAGGTTGTCTTTCGGCCATTAGTCTAACTCCTTTGCTCTAAAGCATCTGATAAAATGTCCGGGTTCAAATTCCTCAAGCTGGGGAGTATTTGACCGGCAATAATCGGTTGCATAAGAACATCTTTCTGCAAAGCGGCAGGTGGCAGGATAAGCCCTTGGAGAGGGTACGGCACCTTTAATATATGGTAAATGCGTCTTAGGCTCAGAGTTCATCTTGGGCATGGACGCAATTAATCCTCTTGTGTAAGGATGACGCGGGTTTTTAAAAATAGTATTAACATCGGCGGTTTCAACAATCTGTCCCGCATACATAACCGCAACATCATCGCTGACTTCTGCAACAACACCCATATCATGTGTGATATACAGAACGCTCATATTGTTTTTTTCTTGTAAGGCCTTTATAAGGGCCAAAATTTGGGCTTGAACGGTAACGTCCAAGGCCGTCGTAGGTTCATCTGCAATAAGCAGTTTAGGATGGCCTGCAAGGGCCATAGCAATCATAACACGCTGTCTCATTCCGCCTGAAAGCTGGAAAGGATAGTTTTTTAAACGCTGTTCGGCAGACGGCATTTCTACATCTTTTAAAACCTTCAAAACGTGTGTCTGTCTTTCGTCCTTTGCTATTTCGGGACGGTGAAGTTCAAAGACTTCTCCAATTTGCTTTTCAACAATGTGCACAGGGTTTAAAGCCGTCATAGGTTCTTGGAAGATCATCGCAATCTCTGCACCGCGTTTTTTATACATCTCATCGATGGGCAGATCCAAAATGTTTTGACCCTCAAAAAGAATTTTTCCATTGGTAACAATTCCATATGGTTGAGGCAAAATACGCATAACCGAAGAAGCAGTTACGCTTTTTCCGCAGCCCGACTCCCCTACAAGGGATAGAGTCCTTCCTCGTTCCAATTTTAACGATACTCTGTCTATTACCTCTACAGGATCCCCTGCACCGCTTTTAAAAGCAACGGAAAGGTCCTCAATCGTGAGAAGGTTTTCTCCACTCATAAATACAACTCCGAATTCGGTGCAGGGGGCAATCCCCTGCACCTTAAGATTAATCTTGATTTGGAAGCTTTAAGCCGAAGTTTTAGTCCTGCTTTGCAGCCTCCAAACCTCATTGATTTTTATAACCATAAGCAAAAACTGCTTAAGGCTATAAAACTTATAAATTATTCTGAAATATAGCGGGCTGAAGGAGTCCAAACACGAGGTTCAAAGGTTTTTCCTTCGGCTTTTGCCTTAAGAACTTCTTGGCGGATATCTTCATCAATCCACATATAACTCTTGTAATTCATGAAGTCTTCGTCATAATCAAGCTTTCTGTTACCCCAAGAAGGCATTCTTATCCACTTCCAAACACCGCTTCTCACAAAATCGAGATAGTAATGGGGGATAACCAAAGCTTCTTCGTGAACAAGGCGTTCAATCTTTTTGTTGTTTTCAGCCTTTTCTGCCAAGGGAGGTCCGGATTCTTCAAATGCAAGGAGTTTTTCCATCTCTTCACTCCACCAGCCGAAGGAGTTGTTTGTACTTACCTTTTCGGCATTGGCCTTTGAGAAATACTGCCAATATGAGGGCTCATACCATGTGCTCATACCGCCCCAATAGGCCTGGTGTTTTTTATTAAGAAGGGTATTGAAAGCACCGCTTTCCATCATCTTAAGCTCAATTTCTACACCGGCTTTTTTAGCCTGTTCTTTAAGAATCGACAAGCGTTCTGTGTGATTAGGTGCAGCATAAAGAAGCTCGAAAGAAACTCTTTCACCTTTTGCATTCTGTAAGATTCCGTCAGAACCTACAACAGTGTAGCCTGCTTCACCGAGCATTTTTCTTGCCGTATCGGGATTAAAATCGGGCTTTCGGATTGAGTGGTCATTAAAGTCTATCCCGCCCCAAATCTGGCCTAAACCGATGTTGTGATTTCGCTTATATTCGCCATAGAGGGCCTGATCGATCATGCCCTGAATGTCGATGGCATAGTACATAGCCTGTCGAACTTTCTTGTTGCTGAACAATGGGAACTGAGTATTAAAGAAGATACCCTGAACACCCTGTAAAGGAAGATAGTTAGCCACCCATCGATCAACATAACCTTTGGTAATGTTTTCGTTTGTAGCACATCTTCTCCATGTTGCAGGGATATTCATATAAAAGTAGTCGAGCTCACCGTTCCAGAAATAGTTTTCAACCATATCCTGTCCGCCGGTAATAACTTTGTATTCAACTGTGTCGATATTACATCGGTTTTTCCAGTAAGGATATTCATGTCCCCACCAGTCCTTAACTTTTTCAACAATCAGCATTTCACCCTGAACGCATTTATCGGCATTTACGATATAAGGTCCTGTTGTAGGCTCAACCTTCCAGTTATATTCGTTGTACCAACCCTTTTTAACTTCGCCGTTATGGAAGTGCTTGGGCCTCGGGATAAAGTCTGTTTCACTAAGAAGAGATACTTTCGGCAGCTTGTCCGATTCCAAGTATTTAATTGAAATACAGTAGTCATTAAT
>CAJPPE010000236.1 GCA_905372345.1 uncultured Treponema sp.
GTGCTAAACTGATAACTATTATTTCGATTTTGGTTGTGTTTTCTCTGGGTACTATAACAGGCCTTGTTACATGGTTTGTAGGCGAAGATATTCAAACTATGTCTGAGGAAAGCAACAGAACCGTTAATTTTCAAGCCGGAGCAGCGGCAGAAAAGGAGCTTTTATCAATAAAAGCCAATGCTTTTTTGTTCTTGGATGTTCTTAACTCGACCGAGACAGGTTCGGGTATAGCAAAGCAGACTGCCGATTTTTATTTTGAGAGAAACCCTCAAGTAGCAGCTGTTTTAGTTACCGATGCAAGAATGGATAAGCGTATTTATCGAAAACTCGTTAGTACCAATTTTTTCCTTTCCCGCGAGTTGGAGCCTTCCGTTATAGACGAATTTATCGAAAGCGAGATGGATACGGCTATTCAGGCAGAAAAGGGTATAGATCAGGTTATAAATGCTTCTCCGTTTTTTGGAGAGTCAATTCTTGTTCTTTTTTATCCATACAAGGAAAAAGGCTTGGATCAAGGCTTGATTGTCTTCTTTTCGGCTGAAACCTTGTCCGAGCACATAGGAACGGGGAAACTCCAAACCACTTATCTTGTAAATAATTTGGGTGATATTTTAATCCATCCCGATTTTGAACTTACCAAAAACGGAATTAACATAAGCGATTCTAAACTTTTTATCGAAATGCGGGAAAAAGGAGATATGAACAGACAAATCCTTTTTACCGACAAAGAAGGCAAAAAACAGTTCGGAGCCTACAGAAAAATTTCGATAGCCGATCTTGCAGTTCTTACCACAGCCGAGGCCGATAAGGTTTTGGAACCTGTAGTCAGATCAACCTTCAAAAACATTACTTTGAGCGTTGCGGTTTTAGCTCTTGCAATCCTTTTTGTCTGGTTTTTCTCCAAATCAATCAGCTCTCCGGTTAAGGCTCTTGCCTCGGCTGCCGGCGAAATAGAGAAGGGTAATTATGAGCTCGATCTAAAGGCTAAAACAAAGGATGAAATAGGCCTTTTGACAAATAGTTTCGTACGGATGGGTCAAGGTTTAGCCGAAAGAGAAAGGCTTAAAGACTCCTTTGGCCGCTTTATCAACAAGGAAATTGCAGAACTTGCTATGAAAGGTGAGCTTGCACTGGGAGGCGAAACAAAAGAAACAACCATTTTCTTCTCGGATATACGCTCCTTTACGGCAATTTCCGAAAAACTTGAACCGAATGAGGTTGTAGAATTCCTAAACGAATACATGACACAGATGGTAGAGTGTGTAAACGATACCCACGGTGTGGTAGATAAATTTATAGGCGATGCAGTTATGGCTGTTTGGGGGGCTCCTACAAGTGCGGGAAATCCGAGAGAAGATGCTCTTAACTGTATAAGAGCTGCTTTAAGGATGAGGGCTGCACTGATTATCTTCAATCAAGGAAGAGGGGGCGACAAAAAGCCGATTATCCGCATAGGCTGCGGTATTAACTCAGGCCCTGTAGTTGCAGGTCAGATCGGTTCCAAAAAGAGAATGGAGTACACGGTAATAGGCGATGCTGTAAACTTGGCCTCCCGTACTGAAGCTTTAAATAAACCTCTTGGAACGGATATTCTTATTACAGAAAATACTTACGCACTTGTAAAAGATAAGGTTGTGGTTGAAGAAATGCCCTCGGTTAAGGTTAAAGGAAAATCCGCTCCTTTAAGAATGTTTGCGGTTATCAATATGCCTGAAGAAACCGACATTCCCGGAGCTGAAGAAAACGGCCCAAAAACTCTTGCTCAAATTAGAACGAAATTAGGAATTCCTACTCCCGATTTGAATAAGGTAGATGTAAATGAAGATGAAAAGAAATACAACATCCAAGCACAAAACAAACAATAATTTTTTAGACTTTATTGTGGTCATCGTTTCTCTGGCGGTTATATTTTTTGACTTGTTTTTGTTTGTAAAAGAACTGAATAGAACATTTGAGCGTTTAGATACCCCCATAGCTACCGTTGAATACAAATACAAAACGGTTCAACGTAAATTCAATGATAGAGCCGTATGGGACCGTCCCGTTCAAAATTCTTTTCTATACAACGGAGATACGATAAGAACTGCCAATGAAGCCTCGGCAACTATCCATTTTTTAGGAAATGAAGATGCAAGCAATGTAGTCGAGGTTGACTCAAACACGATGGTTCAGATTTTTGCAAGAAATGAAGAATCCGAACTTAATTTGAATACAGGCTCGGTGTCGGCAAAAACAGCAAATAATAATTTACGCTTAAAATCGGATAATGCAGACATAAATATCGAAAAAGGCTCGGTATTGCATGTGCAAAAAGGCGATGACGAAAATTTCCAGCTTGCGGTAGAAGAAGGTTCCGTGTCCGTTACCGGCGGTACAAGCGGAGAAACTGAAGTTTTGGAAGCAGGTTCCGTTTTACAGCAGGGACAAGAAGCAAAATTAGTTATGATAAGTCCCGGCAAAAGCCTAAGGCTCTTAAATCAATCAAGGGATAATTTAGGCATTGATATTAAATTTAAATGGCAATCTTCCTTTTCCAATAATGAAGAAATTTTCCTTGAAACATCTCCTTTGAGCAGTTTTAATTTAGATGTAAAAAAATATAATGTTCGAGGTTTAAAAGAATTCACCGTCAAGCACGACAGCGGAGCCTTGCATTGGAGATTGGCCGCTAAATCAGGAGCTGAAAATGAAGATACCGTATCGGGAAAAGTAACGGTTATAAAGGCTCCGGCTCCGGTAAGTCTTCTCCCCGAAGCGGAAAAGACCTTTGTCTATAATACGAATCCTCCCCCTATCAGATTTTTGTGGGAGGGGAATGATCTTTCTTCATATTATACGGTTGAGATTGCAGACAATAAGAATATGGAAAATCCCAAAGTGGTCAAAAATTCGACTACGGAATCTTTTTCGGTTTCTGACTTGACGGAAGGCACTTGGTATTGGCGTGTCATTCCAAAATACGGATTTGATTCTTCATTTCAAGCTCAAGCCTCCGAAGTTTCGGTTTTCCATGTAAAAAAGACGGAAGAAGCTGCAAAACCTAAACTTCTCCACATGAAAAAAGTTATGGATACTTCAAAAGGAAAGGGAATTACTTTTTCTTGGAAGCCTAATTTGGATGCTGCAAAATACAGAGTAAAGATAGCCAGAGATAAGGCTATGACCGATGTTCTTGTAAGCGATATAGTTATAACGAGCTATTTGGACTTAAAAGATGCTTCAAAACTATTGCCTAACGGTGAGTATTTTATGACCGTTGCCTCTCTTGATGAAAACGATAACGAAATAGGCATAAGTGATGTGGCCTCATTTAGGACTATGGACTCCGAGATTATTTTGCGTGCTGTTTTTCCGCCGGATGATTATAATCTGCTTCAACCGCTGACAGTAGACACCTTCTTTACATGGAAGAGTAATTTCGATTCGGATCAGATTTTTCAGGTTTC
>CAJPPE010000237.1 GCA_905372345.1 uncultured Treponema sp.
CTATCCAATTAGACAATAAATTAGACAATCAAACAATAAGAGAAGAAATTCAAAGGCTCCTATTCCTATCGAGGAATTTTAAAAAAATGGAGCAGTCCTTGCCTGACTATCTTAACGCACAAAAATTTGATGCAGAAATTATTGAGGGCTTAAAAAATATCGAAAAAAACAAAAATGAATTAAAAGGCTGCGGAGACGATTTTTTTAATATTCTAAAAGCAAGAAAGCTGACTTTTGAATCTCGGTTTAAAGATGCGTGGAGTATTTTTAAAAGCTTAATTGAAGCAGGGGATAACCCGTGCTTTGAGCATAGGATGGTTCTCTCTGATGCGGGAAGAGCTGCCTTATCAGGTTCAACGGATTATGCCTCCGATGTCCTGCTTTTTGAAAATAGGCTTGACTTTTATGAAAAAAAATCTGAAAACCATTCCGACTATGCCGTACAAAAATACATGTACGCTTTTTATGCTGCCCGCCTGCGTCTAAAGATGGGCGGAAAGGAAAATACCGAAAAGGCTCTTTTACTTTTTAAAAAGGCTAAAGCCTATCCGCCCCAACCTTACGACTATGACATTGCCCTTTGGTACATCCTCGATATAGAAAAAAATAGGTCATTTAAGGTGTTCTTGGAAGAACTTTGCTCATCGGCTCCTTCATGGAAGAATCCTTCGGTTTATGAAGAACTGACAGCTCATGCTTGTATGAAGCTGGTTTTTTCTCAAGATTGGAAAAGCCTTGAAAAACTTCAAAAAGCCGTTCAAAAAACCAATCTTCCGACAGCTCAAGCCCGTCTTGCTTATATACTTGCCCGCTCAAACAGTTTACCTGAAGGGAGCTCCGGAAAACTTTACCGTGAAGCCTATGAAAAAGATCATAATTCTTTTTATTATAAGGCTATGGCAGCCTATCAGCTTGGAGTGCCTATTTCTTCCTCTGTCTACACAAAAAATTATAAAAGAAAATCCAATACCGAATTTTCGGCGGAAGATTCCATTAAAATTTTAGAGGGCTTTGTAAAATATAAGCTTTATTCCCAATTATACAATAGAATTACCGTTTTATATCCTCAAATCAGTGCAAAAGAAGCGGTTTTCTTTTCGCAGGTTTTATCCGAAAAGGGTTATTATGCCGATTCTATGAAGGTCATCTCCTTTGCAATCAACTCTGAAGGTTCCCAATTTAATGAAGATCATTTAAAATTAATGTATCCGCGTCCTTGGCTGGAATCGGTAAAAAAATACTCGGCTGAATATAATCTGCCCGAATATCTTTTGTATGCTCTGCTTAGAAGCGAAAGTTATTTTAAGCCGGAGGTGGTTTCCCATGCGGGGGCGATAGGGCTTGCTCAGCTTATGAAACCTACAGCTGCCGACATTGCCCGCCGCCTGAAGCTGGAAACTTATGACCTCAATAATCCCGATACAAATATCCGTTTTGGTGCATTCTATCTTTCGGATATGATACGCCGTAACGGCGGAAAAATTATGCATGCCGTTTTTTCTTATAATGCAGGGCCTAATGCGGTAAAACGGTGGGTAAGGAAATCCGGCGGTTTACCGATGGATTTATTTTTAGAAAGTCTTGCTTATTCGGAAACGAGGGGCTACGGTAGAAATGTGCTTGCTGCAGCACTTATCTACGGTTACCTATATTACGGTAAGGACTACAGCAAAATTATAAAAGAGCTTTTTCCGGATATTAAATAAGGTTCCTATAAAAAAAAATTTGTCAAAAAACTTGTCGGATTTACTTTGCGTTCTTTATTTTGTAAAAGCAAGTTCAAAGCGTTCACAAAGTTTTTTAAGTTGTTCTTCGGTTTTTATTTTAAACCGCTTTAATAAGGGTTCAGGAATCTGATAATACTCTATTTTTTCTTGTGAAAAATTAAGCATAAAGTCGGCAAAACAAACGCTTTCCACCAATTCCTTATGTTCTTCAGGTGCTTCTTCAAAATTATTCTGATACCTTATAGTTACTACTATGGGTTCCGGTAAGTTCCATTTTTCTGCAAGACTTGCACCTATTTCGGCATGAGCCATTCCGCTCATAATCATATCCATAACTTGAGGCGGAATATTTCTTTCAGCTTGAATTTCTGCCAGCTTTACAAGCAGTTCGGGATACATTGAACCGAGTATAATTTTTCCAAGATTATGAAGAAGACCGCAAATATAGGCATCGTCAACTATAGTTCTTTTGCCTGTAAGTTTTGCAACATTTAGAGAGAAAAAAGCCAGTTTGTAAGCATTTTCCCAAATTTGCTTTTGATCGGTTTCTGTTGTTTCCAGTATTTTAATAGTTCCCATTGAGTACAACAAGTTTTGTATACCTCTTAAGCCAACGAATTTAACGGCTTCTACAATGTTCATACATGGTTTAGCAAGGCCGAATGCTACAGAGTTTACATGTTTTAAAAGGTCTGTTGCTAATCCTATATCACTGCTTATAAGTTGGGCAATTTTTTGCATCTTTGAATCAGGATCGTTAATAGCCTTTTGTATCTGCATAATATTTTCAGGGAATTGCGGTATTTCATCAATGTATTCTACAATGGCTTTTGTTAAAGGTTCTACTTCTTTCTTTAACTCCAATTTTAGCGGGATTGTAACACGGTTTATGGTAACACCGTCTACAACATCTATTTGATAGGATTTTTCATCAAGCCCCATTTTTTTAAGCATTAATACCATTATTACAAGTCCTAAACCCGCACCTTCCGTGTTGTCCAAAACCTGAGTAAAGGCCTCATCTAATGAAGAGAATTGTCTTGCTCTGACTATTTTGTCAAAAATTCGCTTAAATTCTTGACGGGTTAGAGCAGAATTATTGCTGACTTCAAGGATTATATTATCTTTTTTTAGCTGTAGGGATAGTTTGATATAGAGCCCTGCTTTTTTTTGAAGTTCAAGATAATGATCCATGTTTGTGATTGTATCATCTTTAAAATCTCTCATTCCTTTATCGTAATCGTCAGATTTCGAGATATCTAAGCCTTTTTCTTTAAAATAAACCCGTTTTGTGTTGGCTTTTTTTGCATTAGTTGTCAGCTCGTTTGTATAGTATACGATATAGTCCGTAATATCGGAACAATGAAGCTGTTTTAAAAATTCTGAAATAACATCCGTGATATAAACTTCAGTTTCTTTAGGTAAAGTATACGAAGTTATAGCGATAGGAATACCCAAACGAATGGCCGTTTCAATTTTTTCTGAGTCAACAATTATTTTTTTATCTTTTTCCATACAACATATCCTAACACATAAATAAAAAAAAATAAATACCCTTTTAATAGATTTTAGGGTAAATTTTCCGCAATTTACTTATCGGTATTAAGGGCTTAAATCTTGAGCATGTAGTGCAATAGATATAAAAAAATCTCCCCGGGAGTATGCGGACCGGGGAGATTAAAATAGAGTATAAACC
>CAJPPE010000238.1 GCA_905372345.1 uncultured Treponema sp.
ATGCCTAAACCGAAAAGCCCTATCAAGGACTTACTCTTTTCGGAGAGCAACAAAAAACAAAAGACATCTCCCTTTCTTTCAGTATCGGAGGTTAAAGATGTAACGGGAGCTGTTCCCGTAGTAAAGCGAGGGGCAGCTTCTTACCCCGTCGGTTCCGGTTCTGAAGAAATAGAGCTCATTCAGCCTGAAGGCTTTAAGCCATCAAGCTTTATTTCCGCAAGAGACCTAAACGATTCTATTGCTTTGGGCGATGTTCAAAGCATAAACGAAAAGCTTACCGACAAGGTAGAAGAGCTTAGAAACAGAATCATAACCTCCACGGAAATTCTTTGTGCTCAATCTCTTTCAGGAACTATCGCTTACCCTGCTGCAACTGCAGGCGGTGCATTCGACACCTACAAAGTCGAAATCGGCAAGGCTCAAAAAATGACAGACACCGACATCACCGGCAAAACAATCAATATTTTGCAGTCGAACCTTGAACTGCATTTTTTGGAGCAAATGAAAACAGGTTATTCAGCCGATATTCGCTTCCTTGCAGGAAGCGATGTCTACTCGGAAATTGTCAAAATAATTTCCGACACTCAAAACGCAAACATTCCCGTACAGTGGACGGATTGGGGCTGCGTTCTTTTCGGCAAATACAAAATCATGCCCCTAAGTGCAACCTATGCAGTCCCGGGCTCGACAAATCTTACCAATGTTATCGAATCAAAAACGATAAAGACGATAGACCTTGCAAATCCCGGAACTCTTTTTTACCTTGCTCTTGATGACCTTGATGCAGGATTAAGATCCATGCCGTTTTTTGCAAAACAGGTAGAAAGCAAAGATCCGTCCGGTTACAAGATTATCGGAATGAGTAAGCCGTTCCCTGCCGTTGCAGTTTCAAAAACGGTTGACCGCAAGTATCTTGCATAAAAAAAGGAGAGAGAGAAAAAAGCGATGAGTGATATGTTTAATTTGCCTTCAAACCCTGTTTACTCAAATGAGCAACCCTCCGCTCATGAGCCGCTCAAGCAAGAAAATAATCCTCTTCGCTTTTCAATCTCCGTTTCCGATATAAAAGATTTCATAAGCCCCAAGCTCTACAGCGAATTAAGCTGGGATGAAAACCGAAGTGCAGAAGAAGTAACCGAAGACTGTATCGAAAAGGCAACCGCCTTAGCCGAAACTATGCTTCATCTCGTGGACGAAAAATTAAACGCGTACAGCAAGACTCAAGCTGAAATTATTAAAACGCTTACGGTCTACGAACTTTATATGTATAACGGTGATCGTTACAGAGCAAAGGGCTACATGGAAAAAGCGGAGCGGTTAATAAGCGACCGTTACCGTTCAATCGAAAAAGAAAGAGAAGCTGCAATTCCTTTTATTGCTGTTTCAAAAGCCAAAAAAGAAAGCTTTGAAATTAAATAGGAGAAAGTAAATGCAGGTAAAAATCGAATTTGAAGAACACATGAAAGGAAGTTTTTTCAATCGTCTTGCAAACCCTAAACCCTTAATGAAAGAGCTTTCTCTTAAAGCTTTATCGGCAATTCAAAAGAACATCGAAGGCGGTATAAAGCCCGATAATGCACCCTTAACTAAGGCTGTAAAGCAGGGCAATAATACCTTGCGTGATTCAGGCCGCCTTAGGGCAAGCTTGACCGCACGGCATTCGGATACGGAAGCTGTGGTAGGTACAAATGTACCTTACGCTCATTTTCACAATCCGGAAGACGGAAGAACGGAAACCGTAATCCGTCCTAAAAATGCAAAGTTTTTATGTCTTCCCGCGGGGCCCGAAACTCGTAAACTCTTCCGGAAATACGGTTGGTCTCCTCGTGAAGTAATTGCAGCTCTTGAAGCTAAAGGCTTTGCGGTTTATCGCCCGTACAAAAGAGGTGGCGGGGAACGCAGCAATGTAATTATGGCAAAAGAAAAAGGCAAAGAACCTTTTGCTGTTTTTGTTTTAAAAAAAAGCATAAAGATTCCGGTTCGTCCTTTTATGTTTCTGCCTGATGAAGTAATCGCAGCTGTAGAACAAAGGATAGGAGAATATTATGAAGCCTAATTTCCTTGAAGCAGTCAAAGCCTATGCGGCACACTTACAATCACAAACAGGCAGTCAGGCTGTAATCATGCCGTCATTGCTTAAAAGTGAAAAGTTCCATGTGGAGCTTAATCTTTTACCTCATCCTGTTATCGTAGGTAACGGCAGAATTCGTCTTAGACTTAGAGCAACCGTCTACGCCGAAATCCCCGCAAGTGATCCAGGTATAAACGACTGCTTAAAGCGCTCCGTTCTTTTAGCAAATTTCTTTGACCAAGCGGAAGGTTTTACCGTCCGCGAGCAAACAAACGAGGGACAGGCTGTGTACGGCATGGCTTATCACACATCCCTTCGGGAAGATGACGATCTTTTTTCCGACTTACAGGAAACTGAAGAGCGTTCATTTTCATATAACGAAAGCTGGCTCGTTGAATTGGAAATCAATTCAGACGATTTTATTTAAATTTTTTAAGGAGAAAAAAAAACTATGGATTTGACAAAATCACAAAACCCCGACAGCATGGTTCTGGGGTCTGCTAAAATCGAACTTTCAACTCAAGGGATTGAAATCGATAAAATAAAAAAAACTTGGGATTTTAAAGACCTTGAAGATCTGGGATTAGCAAGAGGAATTAAGATTTCTTTTTCATCAAGCAAAATCGATGTAAAGGCCGATAACGGCACCGTTCCATTAAAAGGTCAAATCGACAATAAAGCAAAGGTCGAATTTGTATTGCTTGAACGGTATGTTCCTCTTTTGGGGAAAATCATGAAAGGAATAGTTACCGTTAAAGTTGTTCCGGGTACCAAGAAAAAAGAAACGGAAGTTTTTACCGCCGAAAAAGATAAGTTTTACGAATTTAAGTATGCGAACTATGACGGTTCCAAACCTGAAAATATTGTCATTAAACAGGGCACGAAAACTTTAACCTCAAACACCGATTATATCGTTGAGAAAAATTCGGCAGATATATGGGGTTATAAATTCCCCGCTGCAGGCACTTTGGATGTTTCAAAACCTGTAACAATAGAATATGAGGTTACACGCATTAAAGCCTATTCTCTTTGTAAAGGTTCAGGCGGAGTTGTAGAGCCTATCGCTTTAAAGCTTACAAACAATCGTAAGTCTCAAGACGGCAGAATTATAGCCCGCACTTTTGCATTCCCTTACGGCTTTTATGACGGTGAAGATTCAATCACATTCAAATCAAAAAACGATTCGGATAATGTTGCTGAAGTTCCTGTAAGCTTTGAATTTTCCCCGCACCCCGATTTGGTTTTAGATAATGAAATGGAATCGGAAAGTCTTTACAAGGAAACCCCTGAAAATTAACAAAAAAACA
>CAJPPE010000239.1 GCA_905372345.1 uncultured Treponema sp.
TTTTTATACAAGCCGTAAAAAAAACTATTTTTCTGCCGCCTTTCCATTTGTTATTTATGCAGCCTTTCAGCGGGGAATTTTAGCTCTTTCTTCTTCAATTATAATTATGTATACTCTCGCATTTTGGATAGAAGCCATAGGTTCTTCTTTAAAATTTACAAGGGAGCAGCTTGCAGCTAGAATTAAAAAAAATCCTCTTTTAGTTTTTTTCCCCTTTGTTGCTCTAATAATTGCGAAATTTAACAGTAATATTTCGCTTGTTCTTTTTGCCTTTGCCGTATCGGCTTCAGCCTCTTTAACATACATAATTGAAAGGTTTAGCTTTTTTGTTGAAGAGAAGATGGATACGCAAAAAATTCATAAAACAATACGGGCCTATGTAATGAACCCCGAATCGGTTGCAAAATTTTGGCATACTAGGCATTTGTTGATAGTTTCTTCTTGTGCCGTGTTTTTTATTGCTTTTTCAGCCTTGTTTTTATATTTCAACTTTAATAAAACAATAAAGGCGTATCAAAATACCCTATACCTGCCTGTGCCGGAGGCTTCAGCCGGAATTTCAGGCTTTTCAAAAAAGGCCTTTGATGAATTAAAAAAGATAAGGACAGGCGATGATCTTCCTGATCTTGGAAACCTTATTTCGGATACATGGAATGCAAAAGTTATTCCCTTTACCCGTCTTGACAGCTCTCCCCAAGAAAATGACAGGGTCAGTTTTAACGATTTTTCCGTAGATGAAAACGGCGTAGTTACGGAACAAGACGGCCTTGTTTTCAATTTTGATGATGAGTTTATAAAAAGCGTTATTTCTTTTAGGACCAGTCCTTCTATAGAAGATCTGCTTTACAGTCAGGGAAGGTTTATTACGGCTTCTTATGCTCCTAAGAAATTTCCGCTTAACCGTTATAATAGTGCAGCATTGCTTGTTGCCCTTGTTTCGGCTATAATGCCGTTAATGATTATATTATTGAGAGTGTTTGAAAAATGACGGAATTTTTAAGATTTAAACGGGGTAAAGAGGTTTTAGAATACCCTAAGCTGCCGGCTTCGTTTGAGGGTAATGCCTTTTTGCCTCAAAGAGCCTTTATACCTATAGCATTTGATTCTAAAAAGCATCCTGAAACCCTTGTTATGAAAGGGGAAACCGTAAAAGAAGGTCAAATTATAGCCCGTACTGCACAACCTTTTTCTGTAGGCATATTTTCCTCAATACCCGGAATCTTGTATGATTTTGTTGATTTCACCCTTCCTGACGGAAAGCTCATTCATGCAGCTGCGGTAAAACTTGAAGGGGTTTTTGATATTCTAGGCCGCCCCTCTGCCGATTATCCGTGGAGAACTTCTTCTAATTCTGAAATTATCAGAGCAATAGATTATTCGGGCATCTTAAATACTGCAAACCTTTCAGCTGTTCCCCTTATTTACCAAATAAGAAATGCTTTAAAAACGGGAGAAGCCGATATCTATATCAATCTCTTTGATAAGGACCCTTCTTCAGGTCTTGATTCAATCTTGTTTGACAATTTTTTTGAAGATGTTGCAGAAGGCCTGGGTATAATGGCAAAAGTCCTCAATGCATCTTCGCTGACCTGTATTCATAAATTAAATAAAAAAGAGCTCGGTAAGTTAGAAAAAATTTCAGAAACTTGTGAGCCTTTTTGTAAGGTAAAATTTATAAATGCCTCAAATGATTATCCATTTGTTAAAAATAATTATTTTGAAAATAAGGAAAATCCTTTTTTAATAGATATTCCTACAGCTATGTATACGTATGAGGTTGTAAGAACAAATAATCCTATTACTTCTGTTTATGTTCTTGTAACGGGTAAGGCTGTAAATGAACCCAAGGTTTTAAAGGTTAAAATCGGCACTCCCATAGGGAATCTTATAGAAGAGTGCGGAGGTTTTAAGACCATGCCGGCTCAAATTATATTGAACGGGCTTATCGGCGGTTTATCTGCCGATAGTTTGGATATACCTGTAACAAGTACCTTAAAATCGATTCATATTCCGGGGAAGGATAGTATAAAAAAACACTCTATAGAAGAGTGTATAAATTGCGGTTTATGTTTTAGCTCTTGTCCTCTCTATTTGGAACCTAAAAAAATAGTCAGAGCCATTGAAACAGATGACTTAAACGAGGATATTTTAAAACAAATAAAGATTTGCTCCGGCTGTGCTTGCTGTTCCGCCGGCTGCCCATCACGGATTCCCTTATGTTTTATTATTTTAGAGATGTCAAAAAAAATTAAAAAAGGAAATTTTCTATGAAATCTTACTCAAACCTTTCTTTGATGACTGCGCCCTTTGTATATACGCGTCTTCCGGTTTTAGGTATGAATATTGCCGTTTTATCTCTTTTAGGTATTCAAATTTTAATTTTGGCAATAACTGCCGACTTTTATGCTATTTTAAATATTACCGCTGCCGTTATGGGCGTATTATGTGTAGAAAATTTACTTAGATATTTGGCTTCCTCAAAATTCGGTTTATCCATCGAAATGATAATTTCAGGTCTGCTGATAGGTTTCTTTATGCCCACGGGTATAGGATTTGTTTTTGTTTTTATTTTAAGTGCTTTTTCGGTATTTATTGTAAAAACCGTGTTCGGCGGAACAGGGCGGAATTGGCTGAATCCTGTTGCTTTTGCAGTATGTGCCGCATATATTTCCCGTCCCGAAGCCTTTCCTCCGCTGATTTCGGACTTTTCACTTTTAAGAGAAAAAGGCAGCATTTTTGCATTGATGGAGGCAAACGGTCTTTTAAAACTTAAAACGGATTTTACAGTTACCTCCGCTCTTAATTCCCTTTTATTGCACGGTGTAGGCGTAACCCTTCCCGAAGGCTATATAAGCCTCTTTTTAAATTCTACATCATCAATACCTGCTTTCCGTTATAATATAGTTATATTGATGTCGTCGATAATACTGTTTTCTATCAGGGTTGCTGATTATATTCTTCCGGCATTTTTTTTGACAACCTATGCTATTTTAGTCTGGACATTCGGAATGGTACCTGTTTCAAATATTTATTTTACGGGAGATATACTGTCGGCTGTTTTAACCGGCGGCGTTTTATTTGCAGCTTTTTTTGTTATGACGGAGCCTGCATCTTCTCCCAAAACCAAATACGGAAAGGCTATGAGCGGATTTTTTACAGGACTTTTTGCCTTTTTTATATGTGCCCATGGAGCGTCGCCTGCAGGAATTTTCTTTGCTATAATTCTTAGTAATGTTATTTCTCCTCTTATCGAGAAACTTGAAGTAAAAATACAGGCTAAAAAAAGGAGCCGTTATGAATAATTCGAGTGTAGAAAAAATAAAAAAATATCTCATCCTTTTTGCTTTCTTTATTGCATCGGGACTTA
>CAJPPE010000240.1 GCA_905372345.1 uncultured Treponema sp.
AATATAATGGGGAGAGAAAATGTGAAAAAATTAGGAGAAAACAAATGATTAAAAAGTTTGAAGATTTAACACTACAGGATGACTTCATGTTCTGTAAAGTTATGCGAAACCCGGATTTGTGTAAAAAGCTCATCGAAATGATTCTATCAGACACAATAGGTAAAATTGCTTATATTTCGGTACAGCACAATATTAGCACCTACGAACAGGCTAAATCCGTAAGGTTTGATGTTCTTGTACAAACTGAAAACGGTAAATTCTACGATGTGGAAATGCAGGTAAGCAATGAGAAGAATATACCGAAACGAATGCGGTTCTACCAAGCAGCCATTGATATTTCCTTCTTGGATAAAGGAAATTCCTATAACGATTTAAATGATAGCTTTATAATTTTTATCTGCACTTTTGATACTATCGGTAAGAACAAACCTGTTTATACTTTTGAAAATATCTGTCTTGAAGATAAAAACATATCTTTACAAGATGGAACAAAAAAGGTTATAATAAATGCAGAGGCCTGTAAGGACATTAAAGATAAAGAATTAAAAGAATTCTTAAAATACCTTAAAACAGGTAAAGCAAAAAGTGAATTTACAAGGGAGATAGAAGAAATGATACAAACAGTAAAAAACAATGAACAAGCAAGACAAGAATACAGATTGATGTCTACTTTTGAAATGGATGCTAGGTATAAAGGTTTTACGGAAGGGACTTATAACACCAAGAAAGAAACAGCTAAACTTATGAAAAACAGAGGTTATCCGATTTCTGAAATTTTGCTGATGACAGGTCTTCCCGAAGAAGAAATTGAACAACTATAAATTAGGGGAGGTACAGTCCGTGCGGTAAAAGCCTATCTGTGCAAGGGTGCGGCTTAATCGAGTGGGCACCCCTCACCTGCTCGGGTGGATACTTCATGTAAAATCCTCAAAACATTTTTCATACAAAGCTCCTTTATTAAAATTCCCAACCTACAGACAGCGAAGGCTGAATTATATATTGCGGAAAACTTTTTCTAAACGGAATTATGTGATCGATATTTACTTCAATATATAATTTTTTATAAACATAAACTTGTAAAGCGGTTCCTAAATTCATTGTCAATCCCCAATACCAATACGACGGACTTTTAAAATCGGCAAAGTCAAATTTAGTATTTACCATAAATGCAGAACCTAAACCTAGATGTGCATCAAAATTAAGCAGCCGCCTTATAATTGGTTTTACATATACGGCTTGTATTCCGGCTAAAAGGAGACCTGCAGACAAGGTATAATCGGTGTCTTTATTTCTTAAGTACATTCCCGAGCCGGTAAAATTAAAGCCGAAGTGTCCATAAGAACGCTTTATCGGCACAAGACTGAATCTTAAAATACCGCTTAAAGCGGCAAAATCTTTTCCAAAGTATTCCTTAAAAACCCTGTTCCCTGCAAAACCATTAAAGGCATAACCGCCTGACAGATAAATATCAAGAGGTTTTTGAAATTTAAACGTCATTTTTTGCTTTGAATCTTTTAAACCGCTTGGGTCGGTAACAACAAATGAATATTGCCCCGGATTGATTCGCAACATATTAAAACTTATTTTTGCCTTAGTGCCGTTATGGTTTATCTCGACAATTTTACCTAGAATGGGGTTTCCGCCTTCTTTTTGAAGAGCAAAGGTTGTCTCTTCCCTAAAATTCTTACCGGTAATGTTTACAATGTCGCTATATTCTTCATCAAAATATATTGCATCAGGAGAAACGGAAGAAGTCTCAGGCTGATAAGCCGCAAGAATATCAAAATAACGATATGCACTTACCGCATCAACCTGACCGAGAAGGTTTATAACCTTTATCCTATACCGGTAATTTCCATGAGGTAATGAAACTTCAAGAAAGTTTTGCTTTAATTTTTTTTTTTCGATAGTAGCCCACTTGCCGTCTTTTTCTTTTTTTTCAAGCTCGAATTCAAAATACAAGATACCTTCTACATTTTCCCAAGAAAGAGTTTGATAAAAAACAGTTTTCTTCCCTTCCGTTTCAATAATATAATTTTTCTTTACTGCAGAATTTACTGATGTATCAGCTTCATTTTTAAGTTTATCATTTTGACCAAAAAGCCTCACAGTAAGCAAAAGTATTAAAAATACTGTCAAACACTTCTTAGTCAAAAATTTTTTATCTGCCATACATAACTCCCATCTCATCGGTTTCTACATTATCTTTTTTGGGTAAATCGATATCAAAGCGTTTTTTTGAAGGAGTTCCGGTTTGAAAAACCAATCCGCTGTCCAAACGCCGTTCTGCAATAACTTCTATAAAGAAAGCCCCTCGTGATAATCGGCTTAAATCTTTAAACTCATAAACAAGGTCGCCGGCTTCTGTCTTTGCTTTAATTTCAGAGCTTGCAATTATCTTGTTTTTTTCGTTATATATTTTCATCACATAATGAGTGGCCTTATCAACAGGCTTCCACTTAAACACAATACTTCTATGTGAAGAAAAGAACGGAATACCTAAGACTTCTTTTTCGCCAGGGAATACAAACTTTGTCTTTGGAAGAGGCGGTATAGGCAAAACCGTAAATGATGAATATTTTTCCGATGAAATATCAAAACCGTCTTCAGTTTCGGCTATTACCTTCCAGCGGTATTTTCCTGCTGCTAAAGGCGGAAGTTTAACCTTATATCCTGCATCTTTTAAAGCAAAAACGGGAGTGCGTACGCCTACCTTTTCCAAAACAAATTCAACACCAAAAGGCGGATGGAAGGACGACCACTCTGCCTGAGAAGGATTAAGAGCAGCTTCTATACCGTCAATCTTTGCTCCCTCGGCAGGCTCTATCGGCTCTACAGGCCGCAAATGTTTTGCCGTAAAGCTATGAGCCTGAGACTTCCCAAATTTTCGGCTTGAGGTCAATGTTGCATTTGCAAAGGCCTGTATATTCAATATGTAATCCCCGTCTTCAAATTTACCCATAGGAATTTCTATTTCGGTTTTTGAAGCAAAAAGGTCTTCATAAAAAGGTTTAGATCCGGAAACCCTGTCCGTGAGTTTTACCTGATAATAATCCGCACCTTCTACCGGTTTCCAATTAAATTTGCTTTTACGGACCGGCACTATGACTACACTTTTTTTTGCATTTTCCAATTCAGGCTTATCAAGCAGAGGGATAACGTTTAATTTTTTTACATCCGATATATATTGTTTTCCCTCCAATTCGGTACATACACGCCAATACCATTCTCCTTCAGGCAAGGAAATACCTTCAATGCCTAAACCTCTGACAACCTTATTGACGGTAATTGTTTTAAAGTTCTTGGTATTTGAAACCTGAAAAATCTGATCCGAATCGAAATTACTCTTCCATGTAAAGAAGGTGT
>CAJPPE010000241.1 GCA_905372345.1 uncultured Treponema sp.
ACACATGGCAGATTAGGCCTATCTTCACTAAAACGGAGCAAAGAAAAATCACATACTGTCTATAGGGCTTTGAATGCCTAGACCGCCGCGGTTTAGGACATGGGTGTAAACCATAGTGGTTTTAACATCGCTGTGGCCGAGAAGTTCTTGAATGGTGCGGATATCATAGCCTGCTTCAAGCAGGTGCGTTGCAAATGAGTGGCGGAAAGTATGACAACCTATCGGTTTTGGGATGCAGGACTTTAAAACCGCTTCATGTAGAGTTCGCTGAATAACCGAAGGATCGATATGATGCCGTCCCTGTTCACCAGTCGCTTTATTTTGCCATCGGCGTGCTTGTGGAAACACCCATTGCCATGCCCACACTTTACCTGCAGCGGGATATTTTTTTGCAAGAGCAGAGGGAAGCGGCACCGAACCGAAACCGTCCTTGCAGTCTGTCTCATGAATACGGCGGACCTTTTCCAAATGCTTTTGAAGCGGAAATTTAAGCGAAACCGGCAGTACGGTTTTACGGTCTTTCGCACCTTTTCCGCAGTGTACCGTAATTTCGTTTTTCCCAAAATCAATATCTTGAATCCTTAACCGCAAGGCTTCCATAAGCCTCATTCCGGTTCCATAAAGCAAACGAATAAGAAGCCCATAATCGTTTTCAGGCAAGAGAGAGAATATCTTTGCAGTTTCCTCACGGGTCATTACGGCAGGCAGCTTTTTGGGTTTTTTGGCACGGACTATATTTTCAGGAGTCTTTATAGCTAAGCCTAATATGTTTTTATATAGAAACAAAATAACCGCAAGAGCCTGATTTTGGCTTGAAGCGGCAGCCTTTTCCTTCACTGCAAGACGGCTCACAAAGGCATTTATTTCCGTATCGGAAAGAGTTTTAAGATTTTTATCCTTATTTTCACGGACAAAACGGCTTATCCAATAGCTGTAGGCCTCCATTGTACGCTTGCTGTAGTGTTTTGCAGTAATAACTTCTTCCAACTTATTTAAAATACACTGAATATCCGGTGCAGTAGGATTATTACTTTCTCCAATAATTTCGGTATTTAAAGGCTCTGTATCATTACGTTCAGAATTTTTAAAATCAAAGCCGGTATCAGACCTGAAAAGACCTTCATTATAAAGGTTATTTAATAAAATATCGCAAGAATTACGGTCGGCAGGGATAATCCAGAAATATCCGGACGGTTTCCAAGCCCTGTTAGGTACTTTTTTTATTGATTGCAGAATTTTGGAAAAATCTTCGCCCTCAGCTTTAAAACGCACCGATAAACGCTCTTTTTCATAAGGCTTAATTTCAATAAACATAAAAACCTCCTTACAAAAGCACAATACACATTTTTTATGGCATAGCTTACCCATGGTCTATTATGATGATTAATGATTCCATCTCAATAAACCTAAGTAAAAAATTATGCTCAAGCATTAACCTTCAATAGATTAACTGACTTAAAGCATAAAAACATTGTAAGAAATAGCCAACTTCATGCAGCCGAAACATACTATAAGCGGCAATTTTCTTATGTATAAGCCAATTATCGCACATTTTAATGGAATATGCAAGTATTTAAGATTTTTTGGAGATTAGAGGAAGAGAAATGCCCAATCCGGCAATAGGCGAGCCGAGGACGCGAAGCAAATAAAAATTAACCACTGAGACCAAGCCATAAATAGAGGGAGCAAATACCCGATCAAAAATGTACATCCTTGTACATTTTTGATCTTCGAGCTTGTGACAAGCACAAACTCTTTAAGATGAAACCACCCGCCATCCGTGGCGGGGTAGATTAATCCAAGCCGGCAATAGGCGAGTCGAGGACGCGAAGCGAATGAAAATTAACCGGAGGCGTATCTTTGATACGCTGAGGATTAATTTTTATGAAGCGACAAAGTCATCGGCCGCATATTGCCGGATTAGAAGGTGCCGCCGCCTAGGCGGAACGAAAGACTATACCTCACCTCACCCTTCGTCTTTGAGCTGAGACTTAATGGATAGCTAAAAGAAGGCCCTGTACTCATACTGGCAAATTTATATATTTTCCAGTTGAGTGTGAGCTTTGAAAAACCTTCAAGCTCCGATATAGCAAATTGCTGAAAAAGGTTTAGGCTCAACTTATCGGTACCGAGTTTATTTTGGCTGATATTAAGAGCTATGTAGTGTTGACCTATATTTCCCATAGCTAAAACATTTTGTAACTTTTTCTTAAATGAAGCATCAAATAGCAATGCAGGATTTTTTGCTTGTTCAAAAATACTTACAACGGCATCTGTATTTGAGTACCCGAAGCCGTTATAAAAATATTGTAAAGCGATACTGGTATTTGTGTCGGCATTTGAATAAGAACCGCCAATGGTTGCCTGAAAAAAGGGTTTATTTTTTTCAGGATAAGAGCTCATATCGGCCTTATAATAGGTATAATCGCTTCCCCAAGCAAAAACGCCCTCGCCGAAAACGGCAACCTTTCCTGCAATGCTGCCCGAAACGGTAGTAATAAGACGGGGGGCTTTTTCGTATTTGTACCAGCCTCCAAATCCCAACTCCCAGTTGCCGACAACAAACTCGCCCTTTGCAGCCCCTGCCGTGTATTTAGGATCATAGCCGTTTTCACCGTCTTCCTTCCCCGGAGGCAACAGATAGAGCCAGATATTGTGCTGTGTTTTGGGAATTATTACATGGGTTCTTAAAGAAATCCCCCCTTCCCTATCGGCTGTAGGATCTTGAGGATCGATTCTTGAAATATTTATAACATCGGCAGGGCTATAAAAATAACCGGTTCCCCATTTTACCGCATGTTTTCCAAAACGGAAAAAGGCAATGTTCTTAGCGGAAAAATCAGTGTAAAGCTCCTGGATTTTAATATTTGCAGCCCCGTTTACGCCTATGGGAAGGCTTATGTCATTTGGTGGCAAAGGTCCGAATGAATTTTTGGGAACTGTAAGGGCACCGGATAAACTTTTTTCAAACGGAAAGCCAAAAAGAAATTTTCCGTAAAGTTTTAAGTTTTCATTGGGACGGGCATCAAAAAAAAGGCTTCCGTTTAAGATTGTGTTAAAGGTTCCCTTTCCGTCTTTAAAAGATTTCAGGTAATCATCCTTCTTTGAATAGGGGTCAACCCAAGCATAATCTATTCCCATTGAAGAACTTAAACTTCCGCCTATTCTCATTTTTTTTGACTCAAGGCTAAGAGTTGCCTTTTCAAGATCAGCCTTAAACTTTAAACCGCTTTTATTTTCGGAACTGGCCTCTTCGGCTGATATAAGGGTATCTTCATCTCCGCCGAAAAGCTCATTTTCCAAATCGGAAGAGTTTTCTTGTGCAAACACAAAAAAAGGAATAAATAAAACAAAAATAAA
>CAJPPE010000242.1 GCA_905372345.1 uncultured Treponema sp.
TAAATAGCCCTTGCCATCGCAATCTTTTGAGCTTCGCCGCCCGATATTTCAACGCCTCCCTTTTCAAAATCATTGTAGAGGTATGTTTCGATGCCTTGAGGCATTTTTTTAAGCGAATCGGAAAAGCCTGAAAGGTTTAAGGCTTTTTCTACTTTTGTTTTATCGTAATCTGCGGAAGCGGCGATATTTTGGGCAATGTTTAAAGCAAAAAGGTTAAAATCTTGGAAGACAACCGAAAAAATATCCAGATACTCATCATAATCGAATTTTTTAATATCGATACCGTTAAGTAAAATCTCACCCTCACTCGGATCATAGAGGCGGGTTAATAATTTTACCAGAGTTGTTTTACCGCTTCCGTTCATGCCGACTATGGCAAGCTTTTTTCCTATCTTGAATTTTAGATTGACATTTTTTAATGCATATTTTTCGCTTTGAGGATATTTAAAACTTACATTTTTAAATTCAAAATCGTATTCGTTGTCATCTCTTTTTTCGATAGGAAGACTTCCCTTGTATTTTGTTTCTTTTAAGTTGATATAGCCTAAACAAAGATCGAAGAAATCACAGTTTGCTGCAATTTGATTATAAGCTCTTGTAAGACCTGCAACCGCAAAAACAAATTGAGTAACGGCTCCCGAATATTGAATTATATCTCCTATCTGAATGGCTCCGTAATAGGCCTTTATTCCCACAAAGATATAGATTAAACCTAAGCTAAACATGTTAAAAAAGATTTGAGCGAGCTGCGGAAAAAGACTGAATCTTAAAAATGCGTTTACTATTTTTATTTTAAAATCGCTTGAGCCTGTAAAATATTCATTATATAATTTTTTGTTGTACAGCCGTATATCTTTTCCTATTTTATATTCCGGAGCAAGACTTACGGCATAGCTGTAAGGTCTCATTTCTTCAAAGAGATTGTTTTTCATAAATGCATCTCTTTTTTCCAAAGCTCTTTTATTTATTCTTATACTTAAAACGGATATCAAAATAATAAAGAAAGTGAAAATACTGTTTTGAATCCATAAAGGTATTCCTAAAATCGGAGCATAAGATGTATACATTGGAATTGAAAGAATTAAGCCGATGATAAACAACACAATATTTTGGCTAAGATTATGAATATTCATAAGCTGTGAAAATAAGCCGAAGCCTCCGTTATAATCCATATTATACATTTTTTCCATTTCGATTTGGAGTTCGGCATCTTCGATAAATTCATAATCCATTGTGGTATTCTTTTTTGCTATTTCCATATTTCGAAGCTGCGTTAAATTTTCCATTCTAAAATAGGAATTGTGCCCTATAAATTTTTCGCATAAAAATAATAATAAATTTATTGCAATGCTTATCCCTGCAAGCAAAAATAAGTGCTCTTTAGGTAAACCCTGTGAGAGAGCGTTTATAATCTTTTTAAGCATGTAGATATTCACAAAGGGACGCAAGCCTGTTACGATACCTATCAATGCATAATTAAAGCAAAGCCCCTTATCCAAAGTATTTAAAAACTTAATCGACTTAAAAAATGTAGAAATAATTTCTTTTGTTGTATGACTCTTTTTTTCCAATAACATTGTTTCCTCCCTATTATTTTTCCGTATAATATGTTGACTGTATATTAAACATTTCGGCATACTTGCAGCCCTTAGCCATAAGGCTTTCATGGGTTCCCTCTTCAATAATCTTTCCGTCTTCTATTAAAATAATCCTATCACAAAATCTTGTGGAAGCCAGTCTGTGCGAAATAAAGATTGAAGTTTTGTTTTGAGTCATTTTATTGTAATGCTCGTATATTTCACTTTCGGCTATCGGGTCTAGGGCTGCAGTAGGCTCATCCAAAATAAGGATCGGAGCATCTCTATATAAAACTCTTGCAAGCATTAACCGTTGGTTTTGTCCTCCCGATAAATCTACGGCTTCTTTTCTTGTGCTTTTTACCAAATAAGTATTTTCTTTTTGAGGAAGTTCTAAAATAGTTTTTTCAAAACCAGAGTCTTTTACGGCTTTTTGAAACTTCGTTTCGTCATGTGAATCGGAAGAAGCACATATAATATTTTTAATTGTTTCAGGAGGTATAAATGTTTCTTGAAAAACCGCTCCAAAAATCGGAAGGAGTTCATCTTGGGAATAGTCCTTTGTGTTTTTTCCTCCTATAAAAACATCTCCTTGAGTCGGGAAAAATAAATTCATAATCAAATTGATGAGGGTTGTTTTTCCTGCACCGTTTACTCCGACTATGGCAATTTTTTCGTTTTGTTTAATATTCAAGTTAATATCTTTTAAAATAAGCTTATCCGATTCAGGATATTTATAAGAAACATTTTTTAATTCTATATTAAAAGAAACCGGCAGGGGTGCTCCCTTGCTTTTACGGTTATCATTACATGTGTCAAAAAAATTACGAAGATAATCCAGCTTTAGACTGCCTGTACGCAATTCGGTTATTTGGGTGGAAAGGGAAATAAGCCAATCCGAAAAACTTGTAATAATAGGGAACAAGAAGACAAATTGGGCTATTCCGATTTTTCCTGTAAATATTTGAGTAATAAGATAAAAGTATGCAAGGCCGTCTCTGACAAATACAAAAAGCCCTGCGATTAAATCACCTAGAAAACGCTTGCCGCTTAATTTCCGCTCCCATCTTCTTCTTTCGTTGTTGTAGGTTTGATAGCTTTTAAAAAACCAATCGGACATTTTATATAGCCTTATATCTTTTGCATATTTATAATTAATACTCTTATAAGCAATGTAGTGCAGCTTACGGTTTACTCCCTTATTTTGTTCGGTTATCTTTTCATCATAATTTGTTAGAAAAATTCCATAAAAATAATTTGTCAAAAATGAAATAAAGATGATTAAAATTAAAATAGGTTGTATATTGATGATTAATGGGGCAAATGCAATTATACCTAAAAGACTTGTTAAAAAATTTGCTGTTATATTTGCAGACTGTCCTGTAATAGCTATATCTCCGGCAATTGCTTCTATTGAAAGGTCAAAGCTTTGAGCAAAGGAAACTGCTGCCATTTTTTCATAGTCAACCTTTATTGCGTGTTTACGGAGTTCTTTTGAGAACCTTCCTCTTTGGTCTTGCCCCTTCATTTCGAGCAGCCATTTTACGGTTTGTTCTAAAAGCACTGTAACGGCAAGAGCCATTGCTATTAAAAGAATTTTTAGCAGATAGGATTGAAGCTCCGTTTTATTTTGTAAACCCTCGATTACAGCCCTCGGTAAAAAAGCTTGCAGGTAAGGCATAAGTATTGCAATCGGTACACAGGCAAATATGAGTAAAAATAATAATTTGTCGGTTTCGGCTATGTTTTTTAATAGATAGCCCCAATTCCGTAAAACACCT